>NZ_WXWS01000107.1:0-39420 GCF_009904715.1 Vibrio sp. V42_P2S4T144
AATTTAACGGGAGGCGTTTGATCAAGAGTGAGAGGAAAGGTATGCGAGGGTTAGATTACAAATGGATTGAGGCATTAGACGCTATAGTTTATCAGGGTAGCTTTGAGCGTGCTGCCGAGCATTTATTTGTTTCTCAATCCGCCATTTCTCAACGTATCAAGCAGTTAGAGAAGTTTCTCGCGCAGCCTGTTTTAATTCGAAGCCAGCCACCTAAGCCAACGCTAATTGGTAAAAAATTGTTGGGTCTTTATCGGCGAGTACGCTTGCTAGAGCATGAAATTCTCCCCGAATTAAAAAATGATACCAGTACGCGACCTGTGCAACTCTCTTTAGCGACTAATGCAGATAGCCTTGCAACATGGCTACTGCCAGCGCTGCAAAATGTTATGAAGCAGCGTCAAGTTGAACTAAAACTGACTATCTATGGTGAATACCGCTCTATTGAAAAACTCAAAAGTGGCGAAGTGACAGGAGCGATCAGCTTGGAGTCCCAGCCAATCCCCGGATGCAGAGCAGACTATTTAGGTCGCATCGATTATGTTTGTGTCGCGAGCCCAGAGTTCTATCAGCGTTATTTTTCTAAAGGCGTAAATAATCAGACATTGGCAAAAGCACCGGCCGTTTCATATGACCAATATGATGATCTACATAAAACATTTCTTACCGAGCATTTTAACGTCAATCCTGACAGCGTTATTCATCACAACATCAGTAGTTCTGAAGCGTTTCTAAAAGTGGCGTTAGCTGGTGTTGCTTATTGCTTGATCCCCCGCTTGCAAATTACCGACGAATTAGACAGAGGTGTGTTGGTTGATGTGACTCCAGGTTTTTTAATGTCCCATCGGATTTATTGGCACCACTGGCAGTTAGAAACTGGGGTATTACAAGAAATCTCACACGCGATAGTGGGGTATGCGCAGCAGCATCTACCTCAATAAGTTTGTCAGAGCTGCATATCGTTAACTTAAGTGTGTTTTGTTTAAAAATTACGCCAATGTTACATAGTCAAAGTTGTGTTAGAAGTCACTATGGGTGCTTGGATAATCGGCGGAAGTTTCTATTATGAAACCACACGCTTTCTCAGCCATGATAGTGATGTTGGAATCTGAGATTAAGTACTTAATTTTGTATGGATGGATTTATTGAATGAAATTGTATTCATTTTTGCTGGCTTCAGCACTCAGCCTTACCAGTGCTTCAGTTTTGGCGAATACGCCAGAGTTTGCTCATGTTACGACAACGGGGTATGGCGAAGTGACGGCCACACCTGATATGGCTACGTTTTCTGTAAAAGTAGTCGATACGACAATGACGGCCGAACAAGCGAAATTGTCCGTAGATAAAACCGTTGAAGAGTTTCTAAAAAGCTTATCGGATGCCGGCTTATCAAAAGACAATATTACTAGCTCGAATTTATACCTTGCTCCTCAGTACCATTACCCTAAATCAGGAAAAGCAGAACTTGTTGGGTATCGAGCATCTCGCAGTATTGATGTCACGGTGACGGATCTGAAAAACCTTAACCAATACCTAGATATGGCGTTAGAAGCGGGAATTAATCAGGTTGATAATATTCAACTTAAGGTAAGCAACCAAGCCGAGTATCAGCAAAAGGCACGAATGGCTGCGATTAAGGACGCAAGAGAAAAAGCAGGGTCATTAGCGACTGGTTTTGAGAAAAAGTTGGGCGATGTATGGCAGATCAATTACAGACAGATGCACGTTCAGCCTGTGTTAATGCGTTCAATGGCGATGGATAGTAAAGAAGGAGCGAATAGCTACCAAGATTCAACCATGATCATTCGCGATCAAGTCGATGTCATTTATAAGCTAAAGTAAGGCTTAGCAAACAGTAAAAAGCAAAAGGCAGGGAGTTACAACCCCTGCCTTTGTCATTTCTATTTCACAGTTTAATGCAGGATACGAGCACGGATTGTGCCTTCAATGTTTTTGAGCTTTGTTAGAGCTTCTTCTGAGCGTTCAGTTTCAACGTCGATCACTACGTAGCCTATTTCAGCGGCTGTTTGTAGGTACTGCGCGGCAATGTTAATGCCTTCTTCAGCAAAGATGGTGTTGATCTGAGTTAGGATACCAGGACGGTTCTTGTGGATATGAAGCAGACGAGAGCACTCACCACTGTGTTCTGGTAATGACACTTCAGGGAAGTTTACGCTTGAAAGTGTCGATCCGTTATCAGAGTACTTAGCCAGTTTACCCGCCACTTCTAAGCCGATATTTTCTTGTGCTTCTTGTGTTGAACCACCAACGTGTGGAGTGAGGATGACGTTATCGAATTTTTGTAAAGGAGACTCGAACGGGTCAGCATTCGTTTTTGGTTCAGTTGGGAATACATCAATTGCAGCGCCGGCAAGGTGACCAGCTTCTAAGCTATGGCAAAGTGCAGGAATATCCACAACGGTGCCACGTGCCGCGTTGATAAAGATGGAACCTGGTTTCATTCGAGCAAATTCAGCTTCACCCATCATGTTTTTCGTTTCCGGTGTTTCGGGAACGTGCAAAGAAATCACATCACATTTGTTCAATAGTTCACTCATGGTATGTACTTGCGTCGCATTACCAAGGGACAGTTTGTTCTCAATATCGTAGTAGTAAACGCGCATACCTAAGTTTTCGGCAATAATACCAAGCTGAGTACCAATGTGACCGTATCCGATAATGCCAAGGCACTTACCACGAGCTTCGTAAGAGTTGTCTGCACTTTTCTTCCAAATACCGCGATGTGCAAGTGCATTCTTTTCAGGAATACCACGCACTAGTAAAAGGATTTGCCCAAGTACAAGCTCTGCCACGCTTCGAGTGTTAGAGAATGGTGCATTAAAGACAGGAATACCGCGTTTTGCTGCTGCGTCTAGGTTTACTTGGTTAGTACCAATACAAAAACAGCCAATTGCAACCAGCTTGTTCGCCGCATTTATTACCTCTTCGGATAGGTTCGTACGGGAGCGGATACCAATGAAGTGTACGTCTTTTACCGCTTCAATTAGTTCTTCTTCCGGAAGGGAACCTTTATGGTATTCAATGTTGGTATAACCAGCTGCTTGAAGAACTTCAACTGAAGAAGGGTGGAGTCCCTCTAACAAGAGGATCTTAATCTTTTCTTTTTCCAGTGAAACTTTGGCCATTTTTTCTCGTCCTTAAAATGGAAAGGTGGGCTAATGTGGCGCACATTGGGCAAAACTATTAAAAAGGGGATAATTAACAGTTTTGTAGGAAGACAAACGTTTCCCTGTGCGTCTTCTGTTCAATAAAGTAACAAAAAAAAATTGCTTTGGGTAAGAAAATTACGGAATAAGAGATAATTTTCTTATAGAAAGGAATAAAAAACGGTGCCTTTCAGCACCGTATGTAATGAAATAACAGAAAAGTGAACCAGATAGGTTCATTTTGGGCTGTTATTTACTCTTCAATTTTTGCACCTTCTGGTGTGCCAGTGATCACTACGTCTGCACCACGATGAGCGAAAAGACCCACAGTCACCACACCAGCGATGCCGTTTATTTTGTCTTCCATTTCTTTCGGGTTGGTAATTTGCATATTGTGCACATCCAGAATCACGTTGCCGTTGTCAGTCACAACGCCTTCACGGTAAGCTGGATCACCACCTAGTTTTACCAATTCACGAGCCACGTAAGAGCGTGCCATTGGGATTACTTCAACAGGCAATGGGAACTGGCCAAGTACGTCAACTGCTTTAGTGCCGTCAACGATACATACGAACTTATCAGAGATTGCTGCGACAATTTTCTCACGAGTCAGAGCCGCGCCGCCGCCTTTGATCATTTCACGTGCTGGGTTGATCTCATCTGCGCCATCAACATACACATCCAGCTTCATTACATCGTTACACTCGTATACTTCAATACCAAGCTCTTTAAGGCGCTCAGTTGAAGCGACAGAGCTAGACACTGCACCTTTAATATCATCTTTGATAGTGCCTAGTGCATCGATGAAGTGATTCACGGTAGAGCCAGTACCAACACCGACAATGCTGCCTTTCTCAACATATTTTAGTGCTGCCCAACCAGCCGCTTTTTTCATTTCATCTTGAGTCATGCCAATCTCCTGAATAGATGTTCGTTAACGTTTGCGGGCGTGATTATAGCGGCTTACTTGTCACTTTCCCATTGCCATATTTGGCTTGGGGTCACGATCTTAGGTAATGGAATATCCCAGCTTTCAATTGGTAAGCGTTCTACATGTTGGCAGTCATGAGCGATACCGACAGGTTTAGCTCCCTCTCCAGTTATAAACCAACGTGACAGAGTACGATCGTAGTACCCCCCGCCCATGCCTAAGCGGTGCCCGATGCTGTCGAACCCAACTAAAGGTGTGCAGATTAAATCAAGCTGGCGAACGGGTTTGAGGTGTCTGATATCGAGCTTGGGCTCTAAGATGCCGTACTTGTTGTAGACGAGCTGTTCATCACTTATATACTGAAGAAACAGTAACTGACCTTTAGAAAAGGGATGGATGACGGGCAGATAAACCGATTTTCCCTGTTGCCATAACCATTCAATGAGCGGTTTAGTATCAAGCTCACCGTCTGCAGAAAGGTAGATGGCAATATGTTGCGCCTGCTCGATTTCAGGAAGTTGGGAAAATTGAGTAATAAGGTCGATTCCCGCTTGGTATTGTGTATCACTGCACAGAGCGTTGCGCTTTTCACGAATCAGTTTGCGGAAGTCTTGTCGAGAGAGGTCTGACATAGAGAGAATACCCCAGGGTGCCGTTGAGGATTGTGGCCCTTGAACCAGCTGGTTCAAGGCGGATCAGCAATGACAACCGTAGGCTTCTCGGTGCATGCCGAGCTTGCTCAATAGTTACCAAATACTAACCCTTAGGTATTGCTTATCGGCTCAGGGACTTAAATCCTGCTGACGCACACCCCAGGGTAAATTTTGTATTTACTGCTGTCCTTGCGTAACTTTGCTTAGTGCGTTCTCTAAAGACGCGGTGAGCTTTTCCATTCGCTCAGTAATTTCTTGCTGTTGACCATTGGATTCGTATGACTTGGTGTGCAACTCATAGCAAATATTCAATGCAGCAAAGGTCAGCAGTTGGATTTCATTGGTTACCTTAGTACGTTCGCTCATTTCTTTCAATCGGCGATCAAGATCTTTTGCCGCTGCAACAAGAGACTCTTCTTGTCCTGTCGGACAATTCACACGTGTAAGTTTGCCTAATATTTCAACGTCGATCGCTTGATTGCTCATGATGAATAAACTCTATATTCGCGCTATCTAAGGTGTTGCTTCATACAACTACCGAGGAGCAAACTATAGGAAAACCGCTATTAAGATTCAAGCATTTCCCATCACAGAAAGAGAAATGATGACGAGATCACACAGGAATTGGGCAAATTGAACAAATGCTGTCCAAAATTGAATTTGATAGCCGTTTCAGACCACTAACCTTGATGGTAGGATATACCAATACATTATTACGCAAGAATGAGCCAAGTTATGAGTGAAATCACCCTTCCTGAATACCAATCTATTGCTGCTGAACTGCAATCGGCAAGCCTGGCTGTGACACCGGCGGAGTTACATGGCTTATTTGTTGGCATGTTAAGTGGTGGATTGGCGATCAATGATCAAACTTGGCAGCCGATTCTTTTTGACTACACCAATGATGGGATGGGGTGGCCCTCGACAGCACTCACTTTTGCTCAGAGCATATTCAACGTTACTGTTAATGAGCTTACTGGCACATCAATGGAGCTGTCTTTACTATTGCCAGATGAGCCGGGCGAAGAAGGCTTATTCGCATTAGCCGACAGTGTGTCCGACTTTGTAAACCACTTTATTTCTGGGCTAGGTCTAGCAGGCGTTGCGCTTAACAAAGCATCTGATGACGCTAAAGAAGCACTGGCTGATCTAGAAGAGATTGCCAAATTAGGCATTGATGAAGATGACGATCTTGGTGAACAAGCGCAATTGCTAGAGCAAGTGATTGAGCACATCAAAGCTTGCGTACTAACGATTCATGCTGAATTTGGTGTTCGTCCTGAAAGCAGCGACAAAAAACCTACTATTCACTAATCGTAGACCGTCCAGAGGTTAGTATGAAGCAATATGATGTAGTCATTGCTGGTGGTGCCATGGCTGGTGCAACGTTAGCATTGGCGATTGACCATTTGTCTCAGGGAAAGCTCCGCATTGCCGTCGTTGAGCCTTTTAAAGCACAATCAGATATGCACCCTGGTTTTGACTCTCGCTCAATCGCATTGTCTTACGGTACTGTCAATCTGTTGCGTCAACTACAGCTCTGGACGTCAGTAGAACCGTTTGTCACACCCATTGAACATATCCACGTTTCTGACCGTTCTCATGCTGGGATGACGGAGATTACCAAGCAAGAGGTTGGGGTTGAAGCTCTAGGGTATGTTGTAGAATTAGCCGATGTTGGGCGTGTATATCAAGAATTATTAGACAGCAGCGAATCAATTACGCTGTTTTGTCCTGACTCCGTTACCGATATCGAGCGCGAGCAAAACTGTACCCATGTGACGTTGAAAAGTGGTGAGCAACTTGAAGCAAAACTGCTGGTGGCTGCAGATGGTGCTGTTTCGACCTGTTGTCAGAAAATTGGTCTAGAACTTTCTGAGCAAGATTTTGAACAAGTGGCTGTCATTGCCAATATTGTGACTCAAGAACCTCATCAAGGTAGAGCCTTTGAACGTTTTACTGAAAATGGCCCTGTTGCTTTATTGCCAATGAGTGACAATCGAATGTCCTTAGTTTGGTGTTTGCACCCTGAAGAAGCCCAAGCCGTTCTTGAGTTATCTGATCAAGCATTTCTCCAGCGTTTACAGAACGATTTTGGTTGGCGTTTAGGCGCGATGAAAAAAGTGGGGCGCCGTGCAAGTTACCCATTGCTTCTTCGCCATCGAAAGCAAAATATTTCACATCGCTTTGCGATTGTTGGAAATGCGGCGCAAACGCTGCACCCGATAGCTGGACAAGGCTTTAATCTCGGTATTCGCGATGTAGTCTCACTAGCAGAAGAAATTGTGCAGCAAAGTGAGGATGTGGGTCTTTATCAAGGCCTGATGCGCTTTAGTCAACGTAGAGAAGCAGATCGAAGCGAAACTATTTGGCTAACCAGTGCCTTGGTGCATGTTTTTTCAAATGATTTACCCGCGATGCGAATTGGCCGAAATACTGCCTTAGCAGCGATGGATAACCTTTCTATTTTTAAGCAGCCGCTACTACGCCATACACTTGGCTTGGTAAAACGATGAACGGCCGCACTGAATTAGGTAATAAAAAGCAATGATGCAAAGTGTAGATATCGCCATCATCGGCGGAGGGATGGTTGGGTTGGCACTTGCTGCCGCGTTCAAAGACAGTGATCTGCGTGTCGCCGTTATTGAAGGTAAAGTGCCAGATGATTCGTTGAAAGAATTGCCCGATGTTCGTGTGTCTGCGCTGAGCCGCTCTAGTGAGACGATTTTGCGTAAACTTGGTGCTTGGCAGGGCATAGAACAGCGCCGAGCTTCGCCTTACCATGGCATGGAAGTATGGGAACAAGATAGCTTTGCCAGCATTGAATTTAATGCACAAAGTATGGCACAACCTGATTTAGGGCATATTGTTGAGAATCGTGTGATTCAACTTGCACTGCTTGAACAAGTCCAAAAGCTCGATAACGTCACTATGTTTATGCCTGCACGTTGCGCGACTCTCGCGGTCGGTGAGCAAGAAAGCTGGCTGACGCTCGATAATGGCCAAGCCATGACCGCTAAATTAGTGGTCGGAGCCGATGGGGCGAATTCGTGGCTTCGCCATCAAATGGATATTCCATTAACGCATTGGGACTATGGTCATCATGCTTTGGTCGCGAATGTCAAAACTGCTATGCCACACAACAGCATTGCGCGCCAGATATTTACTCCTCACGGACCGTTGGCATTTTTGCCAATGTCGCAACCAGATATGTGCTCTATTGTTTGGTCCACGGAGCCAAATCGAGCAGAGCAGTTAGTGGCAATGAGTGAACATGATTTCAATAAAACGTTGACGAGTGAGTTTGATGCTCGACTTGGTCTATGTGAAGTAGTGGGAGAGCGTGCTGCGTTTCCTTTGAAAATGCGCTATGCGCGAGATTTTGTTGTCGAGCGAGTCGCGCTGGTTGGTGATGCGGCCCATACCATTCACCCATTAGCGGGGCAGGGTGTGAATTTAGGTTTATTAGATGCGGCCAGTCTTGCTCAAGAAGTATTAGCACTTTGGAAGCAGGGTCAAGATATCGGCAGTAAACGCAACCTAAGAAGCTACGAGCGTTGGCGAAAAGCGGAAGCGGCAAAGATGATCGCTACTATGCAAGGGTTTCGAGATTTGTTCTCTGGCGAGAACCCTGCTAAGAAGCTTGTTCGTGGCATTGGCTTGAGTTTAGCGGGGCAACTGCCGGGAGCGAAAGATGAGATCATGAAGCGCGCGCTTGGTTTAAAGGGACACTTGCCGGATCTGGCGCGTCAGTAAGTGCAAAGCGAACTTCAAATACACAAAAGGCTGGTTAATCCAGCCTTTGTTTTATCAACATTTTGCTAAGCATATGCGCATCGGAGTTTCATTATTTCTTGATTGATCTCTTTGACCGCTCGGAAATGGCGTTGCTCTGCTTTCTCCGGCAGTATTAACTTACCGTTATCAAACTCGAATCTACCGACCCCGTAAATATAAATTCTTCCTTTAAAAAGACGACTTATATGTTTAGCAATCATACTTGGTGTATAGCGCTTAAACAGTCTCATATTTACTTTCCTTTTATCTAACCTAGCCTAGGTATTCTACGTTCTGGACGCGAAAATTATTGTGACAGCAATAGTATTAAATACAGATGTAGGGTGTTGCGTCAGAGAATTGTGTTGTCTTAGACAATTTGACAGTGTCATCTCTTAAATAGCGTGAGGATTACCCCAAAAATAACCTCTCTAAAGGAACCCTTACGCCAATACACTCCTTTTTACGTGACGCATTAAGCAATAGTTTTGTTACAGAATTAAGAATAGAACGAAAACGGTTGTTTGCTAGTTGTTTCTATTAAGGTCGTGCTTCGCGTAACACACTTTACGTTCTAACGATTAGAGGAAATGAAAGAGAAAAAGTTCCACGTAAAAAAAAGCCCGCTTCAGCGGGCGAATAGTCACAGATGCATTACACAAAAGTGGATAACTAACTGCATGAATGCTGTCACTCAGCTAGCTGACTCACTTTATATCGGTTAAGTGCTTGTTTGAAACTTAACCAACAAATTCAGCATATACGAGTTTTATCTTTGTGACTATTTATGTTTTATATGTGATTAAAAATTCTCATGTCTATTTTTGTAGATATGAGCGAGATCACGCAGTGATAGAAACACTACGTGTCATTACATTGTTTTTAGACGATTAACGACAGATCTCAGCTACGGTCGGCTGGCACAATTGGATAAGATCTTGAATAGAAAGCGCCAGCCCAGCCATTCGATCGCCACTGCTGATCGTGACTTCCTGTTCTTCTAGTAAGCTGGGGTCGAACACGATTGGCATATGACGTTTGAGTAACAGAGGAGTGACAGTACCAACTTTGTAACCAGTGATGGACTCAACATCGGCTTGATCAACACAAGTCATCCGGCGACATTTCAGTAACGAGCGCACTTTTTTGGGATCAACGCTACGATCACCTGGTGCACAGGCGAGTGCATATTGATTACCCATGTCTCGTAGCAAGATTGCTTTCACCATTTGAGAAGGGCGAATGCCGCGTTGGTGCGCGGCATCCTCAATGGTGGTTGCTGGTCTTTGATGCGGTAACAGACGAAACGGAATGTGTTGGTCTGTGAGAAATTGCATCAAAGGAGTATTGATTGTATTACTCATCATCAAGACTGTAAGGCAGTGATTCGATTGTCCATTCACATTCTGGTTGCGCAACTAAACGAAGACGAGTGTCTTCATCGAGATTATTAGGCAGTACGATCAGGCCAATCGCGTGATTGTCACTGAACTGGTAGTAGTTTAATAAAGCACCTACTGAACGCCAGTTTTCACCTACGCTGCGTTCGAGCTCAATTGGTTCGTCACTAAATGGAGCAGAAGTTGCACCTTTTACGATATACATCGCACGTTTATTGGTACCGCGATACTTCGCTCGTGCTACCGTTTCTTGTCCCGTGTAGCAGCCCTTTGTGAAGCTTATGCCTCCTAAAGCTTGCACGTTGAGTGCTTGTGGAATGTGAGCATTCTGCGCGGATGCAGAGACAAATGGTAAACCTGCCTCAATATCGAAACGATTCCAAAGCTCATTTGTCGTAAAGACAGCGTCGGTAGTTTCAACGATTTGCTGTGCTTTTGGTGCACTTAATATCAGTAACCAACGATCTTGTGCAACTTGCACTGCTGTGCCACCGTCAACTGGGCGAACGCTGCCAGTTGTCTTGCTCATTGTTGAAATGAATTCGTCGGCTTTGACGCCAGCAACACCTAAGATAACGTCATCAGAAGCTTCAATCGTTACTTTAGAGAAAATGGCGTATTTCTTTATTTCACTAAGTTCTACGTCAATCGCCGATTTTGGTTGGATCATGCCGTAGCCATCATGATGATGGAAAAGCCGGAACACGCTCCACACTTTGCCTTTTGCATCACAATGTGCGCCCAGTGTTGATTGGTCTTGTTCTAAAGAAACAACATCGCAGGTAACCTGACCTTGTAAGTATGATTTTTTATCATCACCGATCATGGTGATCATGCCGAAGTTATCCAGCAGTGAGATAGATAACTCTGGAAGTGCGTCTTGAGTTGAGAGAGGTAATGCTGAAAAACGAGTTTGCCATTCCATAATTACAATGCCTTTTGAAGATATTTTTCCGCTATGTTATACCCAAATAACCTTGAGATACTAGGGGAGCGATTTACGAATCAACATTTGTCTGCTTTCACTATCGTATTGTGACCCGCACACTAGTGACGTAGCACATCCCTTGTTACACTCCGCACTAACAACAAGACATCTATGAAGGAATAGTGAATGTACACTCCGGAAGAAAAAGCGCGTATTAAATGGGCTTGTCGTCGAGGCATGCTTGAGCTTGACGTAGTAATTATGCCGTTTTTTGAAGAGTGCTTTGATACTCTGAGTGAACAAGAGCAGCGTGACTTTGTTTCTTTACTTGAATGCGATGATCCTGATCTGTTTACTTGGGTAATGGGGCATGGCCGTAGCGAAAATTTAGGTCATGCAGCAATGGTTGATAAAATTGTCGCCCATAACCTCAGCAAAGTTCGTTAATTTTACTGCTTCTCCCTCTCTGACTGCCCGAGTCCTCAATGTTGTACTTTTCTTATTGATGACTTGGGCTGTTATCTTCTCTAGCATTCCGCTCGTATTATCGACTTATTTGTTATTACTGATTGTTAAGGCTCTCTCAAGCCAAGGCCTTGTTCAACCTACAAGTCATGGGCATTGGTATGTGCACTGCGATGGCTCGGTTAGGTTTGATGCCCTTGAGTATGGCGAATACTCGGAAGATATTGAGTCCGAAAAGGGTCATTTACAGCGAGTCGATACATCGGCATCACCATTCAAGATAACATTCCAATTGCAATCTGGCCGTAGTGTTACGATTTGGCGTGATAGCTGTGACGATGAGCAGTATCGTCAACTATCTTTGGTATTACGCCAATGGGAAATGAAACAGGGAGCTAATGCTCCCTGCTGATGTAATAGTTTACTTGGTAGAGTTAAAGCTGTTTAGCTGGAACCAAAATCGTTGGTCCGCTGTTTTCCAGTTGGTTCGGATAATCAAGCGTGTAGTGCAAACCTCGACTCTCTTTACGCTGCATCGCACAACGAACCATCAACTCTGCTACTTGTAAAAGGTTACGCAGTTCTAATAAGTTGTTCGACACTCGAAAATTGCTGTAGTACTCGTGTGTTTCTTGTTGCAACAGTTGGATACGGCGTAAGGCGCGCTCTAAACGCTTGTCAGTTCGCACAATGCCCATGTAGTCCCACATAAACAGACGAAGCTCGTGCCAGTTGTGCTGAATGATCACTTCTTCATCACTATTGGTTACTTTGCTTTCATCCCAACATGGCACCTGTGAAGGTAGCTCAACGTTAGTGTGATGTTTTAGAATATCTTTTGCCGCAGACCAAGCATAAACCACGCATTCGAGAAGTGAGTTTGATGCCATGCGGTTAGCACCATGCAGCCCGGTGTAGCTAACTTCACCAATCGCATACAAATTTTTCAGATCGGTGCAGCCATTTCTATCCACCATGACACCGCCACAAGTGTAGTGTGCAGCAGGTACGATTGGGATTGGCTCTTTAGTCATGTCAATGCCCAAGTCCATCAAACGTGAATAAATGGTTGGGAAGTGTTTCGTAATAAAGTCAGCAGGCTTATGGCTGATGTCGAGATACATACAGTCGGCACCTAAACGCTTCATTTCGAAGTCGATAGCACGAGCCACGACGTCACGCGGAGCAAGCTCTTTACGTTCATCGAAATCTGGCATAAAGCGAGAACCATCTGGACGACGCAGGTAAGCACCTTCGCCACGTAACGCTTCAGTTAGCAAGAAGTTACGTGCTTCTGGGTGATATAAACACGTCGGATGGAACTGGTTAAATTCCATATTAGCCACACGACACCCTGCACGCCAAGCAATCGCAATACCATCACCAGACGACACATCTGGGTTAGAGGTGTATTGATAAACCTTTGAAGCACCACCTGTAGCGAGAACCACAAATTTGGCTCGCACGGTTTCGACATGCTCTTCGTTGCGGTTCCAAATATAAGCACCGATAACTTTGTTTTTATCACCGCCAATTTTGTCTTCGGTGATTAAGTCCAGAGCATTGTGACGTTCGAGAACATGAATGTTTGGATGGTTATGAGCGTTATCTTGCAGGGAGGTTTGCATCGCCATACCTGTCGCATCTGCCGCGTGAAGAATACGACGACGGCTATGACCACCTTCACGAGTTAAGTGGTAGCGAGGTTCATCGTCAGAGTCATCTTCTTCACGATCAAATGGGACACCACCGTCAATCAACCACTGTACACACTCTTTTGAATGCTCAGCAATGAACCTTACGGTCTCCTCATCGCAAATACCATCCCCGGCGATTTGCGTGTCTTCAACGTGTGAATCAATGGTGTCTGACTCATCAAATACGGCAGCGATACCGCCTTGAGCATAGTAGGTCGCCCCTTCGCTGCGTGGTCCTTTACTCAGCACCATCACCTTACAGTGGTTAGCAACGCGCAAAGCCAACGACAAACCTGCCGCGCCACTCCCTACCACTAATACATCACACTCATGTTCACGATTTGTGTTCATATAACTTTTATAATCCCAAGCTAAGGTAACAAAGTTACCTTGTGTATTATTTGCACACCATGTGCATTCCATTATCGCGACATCTGTCGCTAAGGGCTAAGTTGGGAGACCTATCGACGTCCGTGTTACTGCGGTGACTGAGCCACTCTTCTTTTTCATGCAGAGCATGAGCATGCTTCCTAAGTTATAATTTGTAACGCGGTGTTCAGATAGCCATTAGCCATGCAAATGAAAAGTAATAGTTTGTCAATGCCATTGCTTTTCCATGCTCGACCCAGCACAATCTGGGACAGAGATCATTCATTATACCCATTTCCCTCCAAGATGCTCGCTTGTCAAACTTAGACTAAAGTCAGGCAGCGGTGGTCATTTGGGTACAGACATCACACTGTGAAAAAACAATGACAAAAAACTTGAGAAACCATGGAACTTTCTCATTCACGTTAGGGTCACAATAGTGCTCAAGTAAGCAGTGGTGTCAATACTACGTTTTGCATAATTAGTACCCATATCTGAGAAGAGTAGGGGCATAACAAATAGGAGTATCCGCTCGAATGAACGAGCAGCTGACCGATCAAGTATTGATTGAGCGAGTTCAGAATGGCGATAAGCAAGCATTCAACCTGTTGGTAACAAAGTACCAGAATAAGGTATGTAATCTTATTTCCAGATACGTTAGTAATCCTGGCGATGTACCAGATGTAGCACAAGAAGCGTTTATTAAAGCTTACCGAGCTATCCCTAGCTTTCGTGGGGAAAGTGCGTTTTATACGTGGCTGTATCGCATTGCAGTGAATACTGCGAAAAATCACATTGTTGCTCAAGGGCGTAGACCTCCAGCGACAGATGTCGATGCTGAAGATGCTGAATTTTACGAAACAGGTAGTGCACTTAAAGAAATATCGAACCCTGAGAACTTAACGTTGTCCAAAGAATTGCAACGGGTGGTGTTCAGTGCAATCGAAGCTTTACCTGAAGATTTAAAAACCGCAATGACATTACGAGAGCTCGATGGCTTGAGTTATGAAGAAATTGCAGAAGTGATGGATTGCCCGGTAGGAACGGTACGATCGCGTATCTTCCGTGCTCGTGAGGCGGTGGAAAAGAAAATCAGACCTCTTTTGCAACGCTAGTACAAGTAATAACTATGGTGAAAATAATGGCTGACAAAGAAAAACTTTCAGCTCTCATGGATGGAGAATTGGTCGATAAGGCTTTAATTCAAGAGTTAGAGCAAGACCAAGAGAGCCGTGATGCTTGGCAGAACTATCACCTGATTGGTGATGTGATGCGAGGCGAAGCGCCAGCAAAACCTGAGTGGAATATTGCTGAAAGCGTGGCGTTAGCGTTAGAAGATGAACCTGCACACCGTGCGTTTGATTCGCACAGTGCAAATGTTATCTCAATTGCGGATACGCCAAAAGAGTCGCAACCAGAACCGCAAAAAGCAAAACGTCAATTGCCAGGTTGGTTGACGCAGTTTGGTCAAGTTGCTGTTGCTGCATGTGTATCGCTTGTTGTTATTTTAGGTGTACAGCAGTACGGTGGTAGCGATTCAATGTCGCCGCAAACAGATCAATTACCTGTATTGCAGACGGTTCCGTTTGCTGGCAGCGCAGAACCAGTGAGTTTGACTCGTGAGTCTGTAGAACGTTCTGTAGGCGAGGCAAATATGCAAGAGCAGCGCAAGCGTGTTCATGCTATGCTGCGAGACTACGAATTGCAGTTACGAATTAACAGTGATGCATCTCAACAAGATGCAAATCTGAATCCGGATATTGAATGAAAAAATTTCTGATCAGCGCTTGCGCTCTGTTCAGTATGATGTCTTCTCAAGCCTTTGCTGGTGATAAGCCAGCGGAGGCTTTATTGCATCAAATGAGCGAGGCGAGTAAGAATTTAAGTTACGAACTCTCTTATATCCTTATCAAAAAGAACAGCATTGAGCCGTTGCTGTATCGTCATGCCACGCATGGTGACGATCAATATGCTCATCTTGTCTACTTAAGTGGCCCCGTGCGTGAAGTGATTCGTCGCGGAACTGAAGTAAGTTACATCGAAACGGGTTTAGAACCGTTCACCATCGAGTCAGGTAAAATGGTCGCTCCGACGATGCCTATGCTCAACACCAATATCGATGAGCTAAACTTGTATTACGACTATGTAAAAGTGGGTAGAGCTCGTGAAGCTGGTGTGGCAACACAAGTGCTGCGTATTGTTCCTAAAGACGGTCTGCGCTATTCATACGTACTATGGATCGATGAGAAGAGTAAATTGCCGTTACGTGCCGACCTTGTGGACCGCGATGGTGAGATGCTTGAACAATATCGCACTATTTCTTACACGGTAAACCCAAAAATCGCAGAGTTAATGAGTGGCCTGCAAGATGTTCAATTACCTGCTGTTCTCACCATGCCAAAAGGCGATATTGGGACCAGTAATTGGCAGGTTGGTTGGATCCCTGAGGGTTTCGAGCCGAACGAGCTCAACCGCTATCGAATGGCCGTTACTAATCAAATGGTGGAGAGCCAGCTGTATTCTGATGGTCTGTTTAGCTTCTCTGTTTACGTAGCAAACAAAGATGAGCATTCGTTAAAAGGGCAGTTGGTTCGCCAAGGCAGAAGAACGCTACACAGTTTTGTGAGCGGTCAACATGAAATCTCTGTTGTAGGAGACATTCCACCGACCACAGCACAGCGTATAGCCCAATCTGTCACATTTAATGTAACAAAGAGTAAATAACAATGATGACCGCGTTGGCTACCGTGACAGACGTGCATCGTCGCGGCAAGCAATTCGAAATTGATTTAAGTTGCGAACAGCAGACCAGTTGCAGTAGTTGCTCTTCACAGAAAAGCTGCGGAACGGGCGTTGTTACTAAAGCCATTGGTAACAAGAGTTTATCTTGGCACCTGCGCACGGATAAATCGGTGAAAATAGGTCAAGTCGTCGAGATTGGTTTTCCTGAGTCGAGCCTAATAAAATCAGCAATGGCGGTTTATTTACTGCCATTGTTTGGTTTGATTATCGGTGCGATGTTTGGTCACTTCCTATTAGCGCCGCTGACAGCCGGCG
The DNA here is from genome assembly GCF_009904715.1 of Vibrio sp. V42_P2S4T144. Taxonomy (NCBI): domain Bacteria; kingdom Pseudomonadati; phylum Pseudomonadota; class Gammaproteobacteria; order Vibrionales; family Vibrionaceae; genus Vibrio; species Vibrio sp. V42_P2S4T144. The sequence goes on from NZ_WXWS01000107.1 coordinate 16,442, forward strand.
GGGAAGGCATCATCATATTGGCTTCGGTATTGTTTGCCGCTGGTGGAATGTGGATCGCAAAACGTGTTTCTCGTCCGTTAGAAGATGAATCCAAGCGCCAAGTTACCCTCGTTCGGGTACTTGGAGAGCCAATCCAGTAAGTGTTGTCCCCCTCCACTAAAGGTTATTTGGGTATGTACTTTAAATTACGTGCGCCCGTTAACGAAATTCGGTAGAATCTGCCAACTTGATTGAAATGCCGTCAGTAGATGGCGTTTCTTACTGTCCCTATTTGTAAAGAGTTAGTCACCCTAAATCTATGAAGCACATTCGTAACTTTTCGATTATCGCCCACATCGACCATGGTAAGTCGACCCTATCAGACCGTCTAATCCAAGTTTGTGGCGGGTTAACCGATCGTGAAATGGCCGCACAGGTTCTGGATTCTATGGATCTTGAACGTGAGCGTGGCATCACCATCAAATCTCAGAGTGTGACGCTAAACTACACCGCTAAAGACGGTGAGACGTATCAGCTGAACTTCATCGATACTCCGGGGCACGTTGACTTTGCATATGAAGTATCACGTTCTCTAGCGGCTTGTGAAGGTGCGCTATTGGTTGTGGATGCGGGTCAAGGTGTTGAAGCTCAAACACTGGCTAACTGTTACACCGCGATCGAAATGGATCTAGAGGTTGTGCCAATCTTAAACAAGATTGACCTACCTGCAGCTGATCCTGAGCGTGTAGCGGAAGAAATTGAAGAAATCGTTGGTATCGATGCAATGGAAGCAACTCGCTGTTCTGCGAAGACAGGCATCGGTGTTGACGACGTTCTAGAGAACATTGTGTCAGCGATTCCAGCACCTGAAGGTGATCCAGATGCGCCACTACAAGCGCTGATCATTGACTCATGGTTTGATAACTACCTTGGCGTTGTTTCTCTAGTGCGTATTAAAAACGGCGAACTGAAGAAGAACGATAAGATCAAAGTGATGAGTACGGGCCAAGTTTGGGGTGTAGACCGCCTTGGTATCTTTACGCCAAAACAAGTAGATACCGATACCCTTCGTACTGGTGAAGTAGGTTGGGTTGTTTGTGGCATCAAAGACATTCTTGGTGCCCCTGTTGGTGATACGCTGACTCTAGCGAAGAATGGTTGTGATAAACCGCTACCAGGCTTTAAGAAAGTTAAACCTCAGGTTTACGCAGGTCTGTTCCCTGTATCTTCTGACGATTACGAGAACTTCCGTGACGCACTAGGCAAACTAAGCCTTAACGACGCATCGCTATTCTACGAGCCAGAAAACTCTGCGGCACTTGGCTTTGGTTTCCGTTGTGGTTTCCTTGGCATGTTGCACATGGAAATCATCCAAGAGCGTCTAGAGCGTGAATACGACTTGGATCTTATCACCACAGCACCAACGGTAGTTTACGAAGTTGAGAAGACGGATGGCGATCTGCTGTATGTTGATAGCCCAGCAAAACTACCAGCGATCAATGATATTGAAGAAATTCGTGAACCGATTGCACGTTGTAATATCCTTGTGCCTTCAGAGTACCTCGGTAACGTAATCACCCTGTGTGTTGAAAAGCGAGGCAGTCAAGTTGATATGGTTTACCACGGTAACCAAGTCGCTGTGACTTACGATATTCCAATGGCTGAAGTGGTACTGGATTTCTTCGATCGTCTGAAATCAACATCACGCGGTTACGCATCTTTGGATTACAACTTCCAGCGTTTTGAAGCTTCGAACATGGTACGTGTAGACGTTCTTCTTAACGGTGACACTGTTGATGCATTGGCGATGATCACACACAAAGATCAGTCTCAGACTCGCGGTCGTCAGTTGGTAGAGAAGATGAAAGAATTCATCCCTCGCCAAATGTTTGATATCGCAATCCAAGCGGCAATTGGTAACCACATTATCGCTCGTTCAACGGTAAAACAGTTGCGTAAGAACGTTATCGCGAAATGTTACGGTGGTGACGTAAGTCGTAAGAAGAAACTTCTGAAGAAACAGAAAGAAGGTAAGAAACGCATGAAGCAGATCGGTAACGTTGAGCTGCCTCAAGAAGCGTTCCTAGCCATCCTTCACGTAGGTAAAGACTAAAGTTGAACTTTGTCTCACACTTGTCGGTCTTAAGACGTTAGATATTAAAATAAGTGAAAGGGTTTCGGCTCTTTCACTTTCGTATTTTTAGATAAGGGAATTTAATGGCGAATACATTCTCACTGATGTTGGTTATTGCGACTTTGGTAACTGGCGTGGTTTGGCTATTGGAAAAGCTGGTTTTCGCGAAAAAGCGTCAGGAAAAACTGGCTGAGATTCAAGCTCAGACGTCTAATGGTTTGGATGCAGTGACCTTGCAAAAAGTTGAGCGTCAGCCTTGGTGGGTTGAAAATAGCGTCTCTATTTTCCCTGTGATCGCGTTCGTTTTAGTATTACGTTCTTTTATCTACGAACCATTTCAAATCCCATCAGGCTCAATGATGCCTACCTTGCTGGTTGGCGATTTCATTTTAGTTGAGAAGTACGCGTACGGTCTAAAAGACCCAGTATGGCGTACTCAGCTAGTGGAAACTGGTAAGCCTGAGCGTGGTGATATCGTGGTATTCAAATACCCACCACAACCAAGTGTGGACTACATTAAGCGTGTAGTTGGTTTACCTGGTGATATCGTGCGTTATTCAAGTGATAAGCAGCTTTGCGTGCAAAGCCAAGGCGAATCGGCATGTAAGCCAGTTAAACTGAGCAATGTTGAAGAAAGTCAGTTTAGCTCGAACGGTATTCCAATGATCCAACTGGATGAAAAATTGGGTAACGTTGAGCACAATATTTTGGTTAACCCTCTTGTGCGTAACCGCGTGGAGCAATATTTCCCACGTAGCGGCACGACAGAGTGGGTTGTACCACAAGGTCAGTATTTTGTGATGGGTGATAACCGTGACAACAGTGCTGACAGCCGTTACTGGGGCTTTGTTCCAGAAGCAAACTTAGTCGGTAAAGCTGTCGCGATCTGGATCAGCTTCGAGTTTGATCGTGGCGCAGATAGTGTTCTACCTTCATGGATTCCAACTGGTGTGCGTTTTAACCGCATCGGTGGCATTCACTAACCATTCAAATATCGAGAGAGTATGAATTCTCCAATTGATAAACTAGAGAGAAAGCTCGGCTACCAGTTTCAAGATGCCGGGCTTATCAATTTGGCGCTGACGCACCGCAGCGCCAACAGTAAGCACAATGAACGTCTTGAGTTTCTGGGCGATTCAATTTTAAGTTTTGTCATCGCTGATGATCTGTACCATCGTTTCCCAAAAGTGAACGAAGGTGACATGAGCCGCATGCGTGCTACTTTGGTTCGCGGACATACATTGGCGGAACTGGGTCGTGAATTCGATCTAGGAGATTATTTAAAATTAGGTCCAGGTGAATTGAAGAGTGGCGGTTTTCGCCGAGACTCTATTTTAGCCGATGCGGTTGAAGCCATTATTGGCGCAATTTACCTAGATAGTGATCTTGAAGTTGTGCGAGGCATTGTACTGAGTTGGTATCAGTCACGCCTTGAAGCCATCAAACCAGGCGTTTCACAGAAAGATCCGAAAACTCGCCTACAAGAGTTCCTACAAGGCAGAAGAAAACCGCTGCCTGTCTACACAGTGACTAATATTAAAGGTGAAGCGCACAACCAAGAGTTCACGGTTGAGTGCGAAGTAGCAGGTGTGGATAAGCCTGTAATCGGTAAAGGCACCAGCCGCCGCAAGGCAGAACAAGCGGCTGCTGAAACAGCACTTGAGCAATTAACAAATGGCTGATAACGAATTCGATATCGATGCGTTTTTCGCATCACAAGGTGAGCCAAGCTCGCCAGAAAACCAACACTGTGGCTTTATTGCTATTGTTGGTCGTCCAAACGTAGGTAAGTCGACACTTTTGAACAAGATTTTGGGTCAGAAGATTTCGATCACCTCTCGTAAGCCGCAAACGACACGCCACCGTATTATGGGTGTGGATACGGACGGCGATTACCAAGCGATTTACGTCGACACGCCTGGACTTCACATTGAAGAAAAGCGTGCGATCAACCGTTTGATGAACCGTGCAGCTAACTCGTCATTGAGTGATGTAAACCTTGTGTTCTTCTTAGTCGATGGTACGCATTGGACTAAAGACGATGAGATGGTGCTGACCAAACTTCAAAAATCGAACTTCCCAGTTGTGCTTTGTGTAAACAAAGTCGACAACGTACAAGATCGTAACGACGTGATGCTACACATGGCGGAGATGTCTAAGAAGATGGACTTCGTGGATGTTGTGCCAATCTCTGCCAAGCAAGGTAAGAACATTGACGTACTGCGTAAGCACGTGCGTAATCACTTACCTAAAGCAACGCATCACTTCCCAGAAGAATACGTGACTGACCGTTCTCAGCGTTTTATGGCGTCTGAGATTGTGCGTGAAAAGCTGATGCGCTTTACTGGTGAAGAGCTGCCATACTCAGTAACGGTTGAGATTGAACGTTTTGATTACAACCCTGAAACCGACGGTTTCCACATCAATGCCTTGATTCTTGTTGAGCGTAATGGCCAGAAGAAAATGGTGATTGGCAAAGGCGGCGAGAAGATTAAAACCATTGGTCGCGAAGCGCGTTTAGATATGGAAGAATTGTTCGGTCGTAAGGTTTACCTAGAAACTTGGGTAAAAGTGAAATCTGGCTGGGCAGACGACGAACGAGCGTTGCGATCGTTGGGTTATATAGACGATTTATAATCTTGGCTGCGAAGGTGCTTCGCTCCAACATCGATGAAAAATCAGTATCGATTAAAATAAGGAGCCGCTCGGCTCCTTATTTTTTATTTCACACTTTTTAGGCACAATGACTTAGATGAGTAATCTGTCTTCCGAAGGTTTACAGCGCTGTTTTGTATTGCACCGACGCCCTTACAGTGAATCGAGCTTAATCCTTGATGTATTTAGTGAGGAATATGGCCGAATGACTTTAATGGCCAAAGGCGCGCGCAGTAAGCGTTCGAACTTAAAAGGCGCATTGCAACCTTTTACCCCGCTATTACTTAAATGGTCGGGGAAAGGCTCAATGAAAACTTTGCGTCAAGCCGAGCCGATAAGTCTAGGTTTGCCGTTAACGGGCATTAATCTCTACTCAGCCATGTACGTCAATGAACTGATTGGCCGTATTTTGATGGCTGAAGTGCCGATGCCAGCACTATTTCATGATTATTTGCATGCGTTAACCGAGTTGGCGCACAACGAGAACCCTGAGCCTGCACTGCGTCGTTTTGAGTTAGCCTTGCTGTCTGCGATGGGGTATGGCGTGGATTTTTTGCATTGTGCAGGTACCGGCGAGCCCGTCGATCCAGAAATGACCTATCGTTACCGGGAACAGAAAGGGTTTATTGCTTCGGTTAGGCGCGATAACCTCACGTTTTTAGGGAATGAACTGATTGCTATCAGTGAGCGGCGGTTCGTCACTAAAGAGCAGCTAAAAGCGGCAAAACGCTTTACACGTATAGCCTTAAAGCCGTATCTTGGCGGCAAACCTTTAAAAAGTCGTGAATTTTTCATTCAGACCCCCAGAGCACGGAGTAACGGAAAATGAGCTCAATTTATTTAGGCGTCAATATCGACCATATTGCCACTCTACGTAATGCACGTGGTACAAAATACCCAGATCCTGTTCACGCTGCTGAAATTGCTGAGCGTGCAGGCGCGGACGGTATCACTATCCACTTACGTGAAGACCGTCGCCATATTTTGGATCGTGATGTACGTATTCTGCGTGAAACCATTCAAACGCGTATGAATCTAGAGATGGCAGTGACTGACGAAATGGTTGATATTGCGCTGCAAACTAAACCAGAGTTTGTGTGTTTAGTGCCTGAAAAGCGTGAAGAACTGACGACGGAAGGTGGCTTAGATGTAGTAGGGCAGCTAGAAAAAATTAAAGCTGCGACGAAAAAGCTGACAGATGCAGGCATTAAAGTTTCGCTATTTATTGATGCTGACCGTCAACAGATTGAAGCTGCGAAAAAGTGTGGCGCTCCGTTTATTGAGCTACATACTGGCCACTATGCAGATGCGACGACAGAAGACGAACAGCAAGCTGAACTGAAGAAGATTGCCGCTGGTGCGAGTTATGCACATGATCTAGGTATTATTGTTAATGCCGGGCATGGCCTGACTTATCACAATGTCGCACCAATTGCTGCATTACCAGAAATTTACGAACTCAACATTGGTCACTCAATCATTGGTCGCGCAGTATTTGATGGTTTAAATAAAGCGGTTGCTGACATGAAAGCACTGATGATTGAGGCTCGCCAGTCATAGGGCTATCTAGATGGCGATTATAGGGTTAGGGACCGACATTGCAGAAATTGAGCGTATTGAAAAAGCGTTAGCTCGTAGTGGTGAACCTTTTGCTCAGCGGATTCTTTCAGAAGAAGAAATGGCCAAATTCTCACAGCTTAAGCTGCAAGGCCGTTATCTTGCTAAGCGCTTTGCAGTCAAAGAAGCGGCCTCAAAAGCATTGGGAACAGGGATAGCAAAAGGGGTCACGTTTCACGATTTTTCCATCTCGAACGATGCGCTTGGAAAACCAGTGCTCGCATTGACGGGCACAGCCAAGCAAATAGCGGATGCGATGGGCGTTAACCACATTCACCTGTCCATTTCCGATGAGCGTCATTACGCTGTGGCGACGGTTATTTTTGAATCCTAGCTTGTAAGTCTTAAACAAAATACTAAAAAGCCAGAGCATTTGCTCTGGCTTTTGTTTCTCTTCAATAGATCACTGTTCAAGGTATAACTTTGCGGTTGTTGTTACTTTAATCATTTCATCTTGCAGCTCGAACATTTCAGGCTCAACTTCCTCAAGACTGACCCCTGAGCGCAGTGCTTGCTCAAGCGTCGCACAGAGTGACTTCAGTCTTGGAACGCCACAATATGAACTACTGCCGTGCAGCTTATGGATGACATGAATTAGGTCATCACGGGAGATATCTGCTTGCTCCAGAGCTTGGTCAACGACTGCTTCTACTTCAGGGATGAACTCAATCAACATGCGCAGCATGTCTTTAGCGAGATCCTCTTTATTCGCGCTCTGTTTTAAGGCTGCTTGCCAATCAATAATCACATCCTGCTGAGGCGAAGAAACGGGTTGTGGTGCGCTTCCTTCAGGTTCATCAACGTATGAAGGGGCGACTTTGCCAATGCTCTCTGTACAAGCATTTGGGTTCCAGTGAACCAAAACCTGTTGCAGCACATGCTCTTCAATAGGTTTGGTCAAGTAGTCATCCATTCCTGCTGAGAGCAAGCGGTCTCGTTCCCCTGCCATGGCATGCGCCGTTACAGCAATCACTGGCGTGTCTTTATTTAACTCCAACTCTTTAATGTGCTTACAAGCGGTCACCCCATCCATTTGTGGCATTTGGATATCCATAAAGATTAAATCGTACTTTTTCTCTGTCGCCAGGTTCACCGCTTGCTGGCCATTGCTACAGGCGGTGACGGTTTCTACTCGTTCGCGGAGCAGTGCAGAGATCAGCTTCAAGTTTGCAGGGTTGTCATCCACTGCTAGTACAGTCAGAGGTAAACGGTCCCCTTCGCTTGGCGTAATTGGAGCGCTTAATACAGGTGGCGATTCTACATGTTCGCTAATCAGGCTTTGTAGCAACTTACGGCGAGACAATGGCTTCGTCAGGCACTGGACGTGATGCTCTGTCATTATTTGGTCCGCAAGCGCCAATTCGGTACTCGGTGTCCCTAGAAGAACACTCGGAGCCATACGTTTCGCTTGTTCTATCCAAGGTGTAATAACTTCCGCATCGTGAGTCTGGTTGGCCGCTAAATTCAACAATACATAATCATATTGTTCTTCGTTGTTTGGTAGCGAAGAGCGGTATGTTACTAAAATACCCTCCTGACTCAGAATCTGTTGGGTTACGGATGCGGCTTGCATGTTTGGTTCAATCAGCAGTAACTGCTTCCCAGTCAGAAGTTCCACTTCAATCAGTTCGCTCATTGGCATCTCGGTTGAGTGCAAGCGCACCGTAAACCAGAAGGTTGAACCTTGGTGTAGACGGCTGGTTAAACTGATTTCGCCGCCCATCTGGCTCACCAGTTTCTGAGTGATGACCAGACCAAGGCCAGTACCGCCGTAACGACGTGAAATACTTGCATCTGCTTGGCTAAAGGCTTGGAACAACTGCGCTTGCTGACGCTCAGAGATACCAATACCGGTATCACGCACCATGAATTGCAGTTCGACGGAGTCTCCTGATTGAGAGCGCATTTCTACGCTAACATCAATGTTGCCTCGCTCGGTAAACTTGATTGAGTTACCGACTAAGTTCGTCAAAATTTGCTGAATACGTAGTGGATCCCCAACTAAACCCGGTGGAATTTTAGGGTCCACTTTTAGGGTGATTTCTAACCCTTTCTCATGTGCACTTGTGGCTTGTAGGTTAATTACCTCTTCTAAACTTTCTCGGAAATCAAAAGGAATGTTTTCCAGCGCCAGCTTACCCGCTTCAAGTTTCGAGAAGTCGAGAATGTCATTGATGATATTCAGCAGGTTGTTCGCCGATTTCTCAATCGTCTGTAGGTAATCCGTTTGGCTGTTAGAAAGCTGCGTTTTAAGCATTTGACGAGTAAAGCCAATCACCCCATTGAGCGGAGTACGCAGCTCGTGCGACATGTTTGCCAAGAACTCTGACTTAACCCTGGCCGCTTCTTGCGCGCGTTTCTTCGCGATATCCAGCTCAACGTTCTGAATTTCTAGCTGCTCAAGCGTTTCACGTAAGTCGGACGTGGCTTGGTCTATACTGTGCTGCATCTCCACGTGATATTCTGATAACGATACCGCCATGGCGTTGATGCCATTTTTTAGCTGGTCTAACTCCCCGTGCATTTTGCCTTCGATACGCACATCCAGATGACCGCGGCGAATGCGGTCAACGACATTCTTCATGTGGGTGATAGGTTGGGTCACATCGTGCATTAGACGTGAAGCAAACACACTTGCTAAGCCAAGACCGAGAACCAGAACTAAAAACGCAGAGAAGACTTCTTGATACTGTTGCAGCCTCAAGGAGGAGAGATCTAACTCGACGGCGATGTAACCAATCGCTTTTGTGCCTTGGCTTTCGTTCGACAACTCCGCTAAGTAGTGACCTTCTGACAAAATGGGGACACGCAATATCAGTGAGTTTTCGTAGATTTCCGAATTACCCAGTTGCGGGATCGGTTTATCTTTGGGAAACATCAAGGCTTCAAAATTAGGATGAAAGTTAGAGGTTACAAAGAGCTCATGATGTTCATCAAATACCGCGATACTACGAACCAGTTTGGAGTTTTTACGGTGCGCGTAGCTTATCAAGCGACGTACCGCCTCTCGGCTTTCTGATAGTAGATGAGTTTCACTGGCAATCGCCAGCGGCTCAATAATGCTGTTACCAGTGGTGATAACTTGTTTCTCAAGGTCTTGGTAGCGGTTAAATGAGAAAAAGCCGCTCAGTAATAAACCAATAATGAGAGTGGGAGCGAGAGTTAGTGTAATTACACGTGCTCGTAAGCCATATCTGGTCATGTTATCTAATTACATCGGAGTCTGGATATGGGAAAATAACGCATTATTTCTCAAGCGCACGATAAAGCCTTGAGCAAAGAAGTGACGTCACCGAATAAACGGTAAGCATAATCAAGTCACTCGAATCACACAACGGCTGCAATCAAGAATAGTGAAGCCGAAGAGCAATTACACATAAATCAGGCATAGAGCATGGCACGCATCTTTCAACCGAAAAAGAAAACCCAACTCAATACTCGGCACCAAGCAGTGCAAGTAGAGCGTTTAGATCACCACGGCGCAGGCATTGCTTACCTCAAAAAGAAGCCATTGTTTATTGATGGAGCACTGCCGGGTGAGGAGGTGGTCACTCAATTGGTGGAAGAAAAGAGCAAATACGCTCGCGGTAAGTTGATTAAAATCCTTAAGCCGAGTGAAGCTCGTGTGGAGCCATTTTGCCCACATTATAATGAGTGCGGTGGCTGTGATTTGCAGCATCTAGATTATGACCAACAATTGACGTACAAACAGCAAACGTTGCGTCAGCTAATGCGAAAATTTTCAGGCAGTGACATTGAACTAGATGCCCCGTTATTGGGATATTCGCAGGCCTACCGTCGCCGTGCGAGAGTGAGCTTGTTTGTTGATAAAAAAACACGTCAGCTACATTTTGGTTTCCGTAAAAAGCAGAGTAAGCAAATTGCGCAAGTGACCGATTGCCCAGTGCTGGCACCGGAACTGAATGTTTTGCTGCCAGAGATTTACTCAGCCCTAAAAGCGTTCAAAAAGCCGGAACAATTGGGTCATGTAGAGCTGGTACTTGGTGATAATGGTCCGTGTATTACGCTGCGCCACTTGAGCGCTCTGACAACGAGTGAAACTCAATCTCTAACGGAGTTGGCAAAACGTCATGGCGCATCGTTGTACTTAATGCCATCGACAGAACAATTAGACCTTATCGAAGGCGATATACCTTTTTATCAAGAAGTTGGAGTGAAAATCCCTTTTGCACCAAATAACTTTATTCAAGTAAACCAAGGTGTAAACCAACAAATGGTCAAGCAAGCGGTTGAGTGGTTAGACCCACAAAAGAGTGACCGAGTGTTAGATTTGTTCTGTGGTTTAGGCAACTTTAGTTTACCAGTTGCGAAATTAGCTAAGCACGTGGTTGGAGTAGAGGGTGTTGCAGAGATGGTAGAAAAAGCCACAAACAATGCATCTTTGAACCAAATCAATAACGCGCAATTTTATCACGCTAACCTTGAGCAAGATTTTGAAGGCCAAGCCTGGGCCGCAGAGCGGTTTGATAAAGTATTATTAGACCCGGCACGCGCGGGAGCGAGTGGGATCATCGATCAAGTTTCTGAGCTTGGCGCACAGCGTGTAGTTTATGTTTCTTGTAATCCTGCTACCCTTGCTAGGGATAGTCAAAGCTTGATAGAGCAAGGCTATAAATTAACTAAATTAGGTATGCTGGATATGTTCCCTCATACCAGTCATCTAGAATCGATGGCATTGTTTGAAAAGTCCTAACTTTAGGACTTTGACCCCTTATTTGTGGTGGGTGGTCATAAAGCCAGCGTGTACGCGCGGTAAAAAGAACTAACCTGGACGGTGTTAGTCAAACCACACGAATATAATAATTAGGATGATGAGATGGTTGCGGTAAGAAGCGCGCATTTAAACCAAGATGAACAGTTTGAACTCGAAAACTGGGTGGCTAGCCTAGGACAAGAGAAAAACACAGCCTCACGCTTAATCGAAGTATATCGAGATTGCCAGACAGTATTAGCTGATAACGAGCAAGCGGAACTGTTGTTGTGGCGTGGACGAGAAATGATCGAAATTTTGATCACCTTGTCTATGGATCAAGCCACTTTAGTGGCTGCTCAACTGTTTCCTTTGGTTTCAAGTGGTGCTTTCAACAGAGAAATTCTGGAAGAGAAATACAGCAAAGAAATCATAAAATTAATCGACGGCGTTGAAGAAATGGCTGCTATTGGCCAACTCAACGTCAACATGGAAGGCAGTGCAGCGTCATCTCAGGTAGATAACGTACGCCGCATGCTGCTTGCCATGGTGGATGACTTCCGCTGCGTAGTTATCAAGCTCGCGGAACGAATTTGTAACCTTATTGAAGTTAAAAAAGCGCCAGATGAAGTTCGACGTGCGGCGGCAAAAGAGTGTGCCAACATCTATGCGCCGCTAGCAAACCGATTAGGCATCGGTCAGCTGAAATGGGAAATTGAAGATTACGCTTTCCGCTACCAACAGCCGGAAACTTACAAACAAATTGCCAAGCAGCTTTCTGAGCGACGCATCGTTCGTGAACAGTACATCAAAGACTTTGTTGAAGACCTCACGCACGAAATGGAAGTGTCGGGCATCAATGCCGAAGTGAGTGGTCGACCTAAGCACATCTACAGCATTTGGCGAAAAATGCAGAAAAAGAGTTTGGCCTTTGATGAGCTGTTTGATGTGCGAGCAGTGCGTATCATCGCAGACAAACTGCAAGATTGTTACGCGGCTTTAGGCGTAGTTCACACCAAATACAAGCATCTACCGAGCGAGTTTGATGACTACGTTGCTAACCCTAAACCAAACGGTTATCAATCGATCCATACAGTAATTCTAGGGCCAGAAGGCAAAACCATCGAGATCCAGATTCGTACCAAGCAAATGCATGAAGAGTCGGAACTGGGGGTTGCAGCGCACTGGAAATATAAAGAAGGGGCAAGCAGCCGAAGCGGTTATGATGAGAAGATCACGTGGCTGCGTAAGCTACTGGATTGGCAAGAAGAAATGTCTGACTCTGGCGAAATGCTCGATGAGCTGCGTAGCCAAGTCTTTGATGACCGTGTTTATGCCTTTACACCACGTGGTGATGTTGTCGATTTGCCAATGGGGGCAACGCCGCTAGATTTTGCCTATCACATTCACTCCGAAGTGGGACACCGTTGTATCGGTGCCAAAGTCGGAGGTCGTATTGTGCCGTTCACGCATAAATTACATATGGGTGACCAAGTCGAGATTATCACTCAGAAAGAACCTAACCCATCACGTGACTGGTTAAACCCATCATTAGGCTTCGTTCATTCTGGTCGTGCGCGTGCCAAAATTAACGCCTGGTTCCGAAAACAAAGCCGTGAGAAGAACCTCGAAGCAGGTCGTGAAATCCTTGAGCATGAGTTAGCCAAAATTGGCGCAACGTTAAAAGATGCAGAGCATTACGCCCTCAAGCGGTTTAACGTCAAAACACCAGATGAATTGTATGTTGGTGTAGGTAGCGGTGATTTGCGCATCAACCAAATCATTAATCATATCAACGCGTTAGTTAACAAGCCAACGGCAGAGGAAGAAGACCAGCAAGCACTGGAAAAACTGCAAGAAGCTGAGCATAAATCACCCGCGCAAAGCCGACCGAAAAAAGACGCAGTTGTAGTAGAAGGCGTCGATAACCTAATGACACATCTAGCACGTTGCTGTCAGCCAATTCCAGGTGACGATATCTCTGGTTACATAACGCAAGGTCGTGGGATTTCAGTACACCGTAGTGACTGTGAACAGCTAGAAGAACTGCGCCATCATGCGCCAGAGCGCATCATCGATACAGTCTGGGGCAGCGGCTTTGTGGGGTCATACATCCTCACCGTGCGTGTTGAAGCTATGGAGCGAGGTGGTCTACTCAAAGACATTACGACACTGTTCGCCAATGAAAAGATCAAAGTGACCAGTATGAAGAACCGAGTCGACTACAGACGCCAACTTGCCATCATGGACTTTGACCTAGAAGTCACCAATATTGAGGTGCTTTCACGGGTTTCGAAACGTGTGGAACAGATCAAGGATGTCATGACGGTGAAACGCCTCGGCTAAAACTCTCGTCATAGTTATCGTTGTAGCGTTGTTGACTGCACGCACTCGCTCCATCACATGGTGAACCATGCTCAGGAGTCTCGTTTGTTTGTCGCCTAGCTACAACTTCAACTATTTACAGAGTTACACTTGCGTCATATTTGGCTTTTTATCTGCGTTAGCTGCACTTATTCCGACGTGCCGGCTCAGGGGCATCACATAGTAGGCTATGCTCAGGAGTCGCGAAAACTTGTTGCCTTGTCAAAGTAACAATTACTCAGTGAAAGCTGCTGAGAAAATATAATGTAGAAGGTGAGTGGTTTTGGCCGCTCACCTTTTTCTTTAGTAGAAAGGTTTAAAGGAACAAAAAATGAGTCATCCAATTGAACAGTTAGAACAAATCATGGCGAAGCTGCGTGACCCAGAAAACGGTTGCCCTTGGGACTTAAAACAAACCTTTGACACCATCGTTCCGCATACAATAGAAGAAACCTACGAGGTGGTGGACGCGATTCAAAATCGAGATTGGCCCAATCTAAAAGAAGAGCTAGGGGATTTGTTGTTTCAGGTGATTTTTTACAGTCAGCTAGCGAAAGAGCAAGAGCTGTTCGACTTTTCGGATGTCGTCGAAACCGTGAACGAAAAACTGACTCGTCGCCACCCGCATGTTTTTTCAGATGTTGAGTTTGAATCTGACGAGGAAATTAACGCGAACTGGGAAGCGGAAAAAGCAAAAGAAAAAGCCCTAGTAGGCAAAGCGGAAGAAAGTATCCTAGACTCAATACCAAACTCTTTACCGGCACTTTCTCGTGCTACAAAAATTCAGAAAAAATGTGCAAAATTTGGGTTTGATTGGGATTCACTTGGCCCGGTTGTCGATAAAGTACGAGAAGAAATTGACGAAGTCATGGAAGAGGCACTGCAAGTTCAGCCCGATGAAGAGAAAGTTGAGTTGGAGCTCGGTGATTTGCTATTTGCGACTGTCAATTTGGCTCGCCACCTTGATAAAAACCCAGAAGTCGCGCTAGGAAAAGCAAACGTAAAGTTTGCGCGACGTTTTAAACAAGTTGAAGGCAAGGTCCAGCAGTCAGGCAAAGTACTTACAGATTGTTCTTTATCAGAACTTGACCATTTTTGGGATGAAGTAAAACAAGAAGAATCGAGGCAGAGGTAAACTGGCAGAATACATAATATAAGGTCAGCTTGTTTGGTTACACGAAACGGACTTTGGGTTGTCTTTGCTCACTTTGATTTGAAGCAAAAAATAAAAAATTACGGTGTGATAGATTTCACGTTGTGGCGGTAAGGAGCTTCTGGTATATTTATCTCCCGTCCAGAAGCACTCCATTTCCCTCATTCAACCAATTTCAGGTTAAACATGACGACAAATTACATTTTTGTTACTGGCGGGGTTGTATCCTCTCTAGGTAAAGGTATTGCAGCAGCATCTCTTGCGGCTATTCTAGAAGCTCGTGGTCTTAAAGTGACTATGATGAAGCTTGACCCTTACATCAACGTTGACCCGGGCACAATGAGCCCTACTCAGCACGGTGAAGTGTTCGTTACAGAAGATGGCGCAGAGACTGACCTTGACCTTGGTCACTACGAGCGTTTCATCCGTACCAAGATGACCAAGCGTAACAACTTCACTGCAGGTCGTGTTTATGCCGACGTACTTCGTAAAGAACGTCGTGGTGACTACCTAGGCGCAACTATTCAAGTTATCCCTCATATCACTAACGCAATCAAAGATCGCGTTATTGCAGGTTCTGAAGGCCATGATGTGGCTATCGTTGAAGTTGGCGGTACTGTTGGTGATATCGAATCACTACCATTTATGGAAGCGATTCGTCAGCTAGCTGTTGAGCTAGGCCGTGAGCGCGCAATGTTCATGCACCTAACACTTGTTCCTTACCTAGCGGCAGCGGGCGAAGTGAAAACTAAGCCGACGCAACACTCTGTAAAAGAACTTCTATCTATCGGTATTCAGCCAGACATCCTAGTTTGCCGTAGCGATCGCGTTATTCCTGCGAATGAGCGTAAAAAAATCGCACTGTTCTGTAATGTTCCAGAAAAAGCAGTAATTTCAATGAAGGATGTAGACTCTATCTACAAGATCCCTCAGTTGATTAAATCTCAAGGGCTAGATGACCTTGTGTGTGCTCGCTTTGGTATTACTGCTCCTGAAGCAGACCTTTCTGAATGGGAACAGGTTATCTACGAAGAAGCAAATCCTACTGGTGAAGTAACCATCGGTATGGTTGGTAAATACATTGAATTACCAGATGCATACAAATCTGTGAACGAAGCGCTTAAACACGCTGGCTTGAAAAACCGCCTAAGCGTCACAATTAAGTATGTAGACTCACAAGATATCGAAACAAAAGGCGTTGAACTTCTAGAAGGTTTGGACGCAATCCTAGTACCAGGTGGCTTCGGCGATCGTGGTATTGAAGGCAAGATCCGTGCGGCTCAATATGCACGTGAAAATAACGTGCCTTACCTAGGTATTTGTTTGGGTATGCAAGTTGCACTAATCGAATACGCGCGTAACGTTGCGGGTATGGAAGGTGCACATTCAACAGAATTTAACAAAGAGACTAAGTACCCTGTGGTAGGTTTGATCACAGAGTGGGTAGACGAATCAGGTAGCGTAGAAGAGCGTACTGAAAAGTCTGACCTAGGCGGTACGATGCGTCTTGGTTCACAGCTGTGTCACCTAGAGAAAGGGACTAAAGCTCGTGAACTGTACGGTAGCGCGACGATCCATGAACGTCACCGTCACCGTTACGAAGTGAATAACGTGCTTCGTCCGCAAATCGAAAAAGCAGGCCTAAAAGTATCAGGTCTATCTGCGGACAAGAAGTTAGTGGAAATGATTGAGAACCCAGCTCACCCATGGTTTGTAGCGGCTCAGTTCCACCCAGAATTCACCTCGACTCCTCGCGATGGACATCCATTGTTTGCAGGTTTTGTTAAGGCTGCGGGCCAAAACGCACGCGGCGAATTCGAGAAGTAAAAGGATACGGGCGGCGGCGAAGGTTGTGCTGCTGCCCTTTAAGATTGACATTTATATTTGAAACGAGAGGAAACATTAATGTCTAAGATCGTTAAAGTTCTAGGTCGTGAAATCATCGACTCACGTGGTAACCCAACTGTAGAAGCTGAAGTACACCTAGAAGGCGGTTTCGTAGGTATGGCGGCAGCTCCATCTGGCGCATCTACTGGTTCTCGCGAAGCTCTTGAGCTACGTGACGGTGACAAAGCACGTTTCCTAGGTAAAGGTGTTCTTAAAGCAGTTGAAGCTGTAAACGGCCCAATCGCTGAAGCTCTAGTTGGCAAAGACGCTAAAGACCAAGCTGCAATCGACGCAGTAATGATCGAACTAGACGGCACTGAAAACAAATCTAAATTCGGTGCTAACGCTATCCTAGCTGTTTCTCTAGCAAACGCTAAAGCTGCTGCTGCTGCGAAAGGCATGCCTCTATACGAGCACATCGCTGAGCTAAACGGCACTGCAGGTCAGTTCTCTATGCCTCTACCAATGATGAACATCATCAACGGTGGTGAGCACGCAGACAACAACGTTGACATCCAAGAGTTCATGATCCAACCAGTTGGCGCTAAGACTCTTAAAGAAGGTCTACGTATCGGTGCAGAAGTATTCCACAACCTAGCTAAAGTTCTTAAGTCTAAAGGCTACAGCACTGCAGTTGGTGATGAAGGTGGTTTCGCTCCTAACCTTAAATCTAACGCTGAAGCTCTAGAAGTTATCGCAGAAGCTGTTGCAGCTGCTGGTTACGAACTAGGTAAAGACGTAACTCTAGCTATGGACTGTGCTGCATCTGAGTTCTTCGACAAAGAAGCTGGCATCTACAACATGAAAGGCGAAGGTAAAACTTTCACTTCTGAAGAGTTCAACCACTACCTAGCTGAGCTAGCTAACCAATTCCCAATCGTTTCTATCGAAGACGGTCTAGACGAGTCTGACTGGGATGGCTTCAAGCACCAAACTGAACTACTAGGTGACAAGCTTCAACTAGTAGGTGACGATCTATTCGTTACTAACACTAAGATCCTTGCTGAAGGTATCGAGAAAGGCGTAGCTAACTCTATCCTTATCAAGTTCAACCAAATCGGTTCTCTAACTGAGACTCTAGCTGCAATCAAGATGGCTAAAGACGCAGGTTACACAGCAGTAATCTCTCACCGTTCTGGCGAAACTGAAGATGCAACTATCGCTGACCTAGCGGTAGGTACAGCTGCAGGTCAAATCAAAACTGGTTCTATGAGCCGTTCTGACCGTGTTGCTAAGTACAACCAGCTAATCCGTATCGAGGAAGCTCTAGGTGAGCGCGCTCCTTTCAACGGTCTTAAAGAAGTTAAAGGTCAAGCTTAATTCTTAATTGAATTAACCGCTTAACTTAAAGCTTTTGAAAACGCCTCGCACTTGCGGGGCGTTTTTTATATGACGGAAGCTCTAAATGAGCGCGCTCCTCCATGTTTCAAGGAAGCGGTCTCAAAGAAGTTAAAGATCAAGCTTAATTCTTATTGAGTAAAGTTTCGCTAAATAGCTTTTTGAAACCATCGCTACGGCGGTTTTTTGTATTTATAGGTTTGTATTTTTGGCTCTTACTTTGGTCATGGGTAAGGAGCGCTTCCTATGAGCTTGTTTCATTTTGCTGCTTATTTCTTGTAAGGAGCGTGTGAGTCTCCCTTTCTCCCCTAGAGGCAACCTCGCATTTATGCTATATATGTCACCTTATCTAATTCCTTCCGGTACAGAATGTTAGCAGCGATATGCGAATCTTTGTTATAGCCCTTACGCTACTGTTTGGCTTGCTTCAATACACTCTATGGTTTGGTAAAAACGGAGTGTCTGACTACTACACAGTAAAAGATGAAATTGAAGTTCAGCAACAAGTGAACAGCAAGCTACAAGCTCGCAACAATGAAATGTTCGCTGAGATTGATGACTTAAGGCAAGGTCTTGATGCGATTGAAGAACGTGCGCGTCATGAGCTCGGTTTAGTTAAAGATGGCGAGACTTTTTACCGCATTATAGGTGAGGAAAACCATTAAAATGTTGGATATGAACTCATCGCATATCGCAATTGTGCCAGCTGCGGGTGTGGGTAGCAGAATGAAGGCAGATCGCCCTAAGCAATATTTATTGATCGAAGGTAAAGCGGTACTGGAACATACCGTAGAGAAACTGCTTTCCCACCCAAATATTTCTAAGGTTGTCGTTGCCATTACTGACGGCGACCCATATTACCCAGAATTGTCCATTGCTAAGCACCCAGATGTGATTCGTGTAGCTGGTGGTAAAGAAAGAGCAGACTCTGTGTTATCAGGGCTAAACTATGTCAATGAGCATCTGGAAAGCGAGTGGGTATTAGTCCACGACGCTGCGAGGCCATGTGTATTAACATCCGACATTGACCGTTTGATTGATGTTTGCTGCGCCCACTCAACGGGTGGCATTCTCGCATCTCCTGTGAGAGATACAATGAAGCGAGCAAACGCAGTGCAAGATATCGATCATACGGTAGATAGAGAAGCATTGTGGCATGCACTGACTCCACAAATGTTTAAAACTCAGCAGCTTACTCAAGCACTGGCTGACGCATTAGAACAGGGTGTAACTATTACTGATGAAGCCTCGGCTTTGGAGTGGTTAGGCGAGAAGCCAGCCTTAGTTCAAGGGAATGCGAACAATATAAAAATCACTCAGCCAGAAGACCTTGCGTTAGCCGAGTTTTATCTAAGCCGTGAGCGCGGCGAATAAAGAAAGGATAGAAAATGATTCGAATTGGTCATGGTTTCGATGTACATAAATTCGGTGGTGAAGGCCCAGTCATTATTGGTGGTGTAGCAATCCCTTATGAGCAAGGTTTGATTGCACACTCAGATGGCGATGTAGCGTTGCATGCGTTAACGGATGCTCTGCTGGGCGCGATTGCTGCCGGCGATATTGGTCGTCATTTCCCAGATACGGATGATAAATGGAAAGGCGCAAACAGTCGTGAATTACTGAAAGACGTTTACCGTCGAGTTAAAGAGCAAGGCTACCGTCTTGGCAATGCTGATGTAACCATCATGGCACAAGCGCCTAAAATGGCACCACACATTGACGCAATGTGTGCGGCGATAGCCGAAGACCTAGAAACCGACATTAGTAACATTAACGTAAAAGCGACGACGACAGAACGTCTCGGTTTTACTGGACGCAAAGAAGGCATTGCAACGGAAGCCGTTGTACTTCTGTTTAAGCAATAACTAGCAATTTGCTCCTCTAAGCTGTGATATCAGCGGAAACACATCATGTCAGACATTTTATCTTCATTGGCTTACCTAACGGGTAAGCCAGTTGCATCGGCAAAAATTAAAGCGCAGCCAGAGCATTTTCAGGTTCGCGAAGATTTAGGTTTTGCCTTTACGGGCGAAGGCGAGCACTTAATGGTTCGTATCCGTAAAACGGGCGAGAACACCAGCTTCGTTGCTAACGAGTTAGCAAAAGCCTGTGGTGTTAAGTCGAAAGACGTTAGCTGGGCGGGTCTTAAAGACCGTCATGCGGTGACGGAACAGTGGTTAAGTGTCCATTTACCAAAAGGTGAAACGCCAGATTTTTCAGCGTTTTTGGCTCAATACCCAAGTATCGAAATCCTTGCAACAGATCGTCACAATAAAAAACTGCGTCCTGGTGACCTAGTAGGGAACGAGTTCGTGGTTACTTTGTCTGAAGTGACAGATATAGCGGATGTAGAGCAACGTCTTGAAAAAGTGAAACAAGTTGGCGTGCCAAACTACTTTGGTAGTCAGCGTTTTGGTAACGATGGCAACAACCTTGAAGAAGCACGTCGATGGGGACGCGAAAACGTTCGTACCCGCAATCAAAACAAGCGCAGTATGTATTTATCAGCGGCTCGTTCGTGGATTTTCAACCGCATCGTTTCAGCTCGTCTAGAGAATGGTGTGTTTGATAAGTTCATTGATGGTGACATTGCACAGACGAATTCTGGCACTCAGTTGATTGATGCAAACCACATCACTGATTTGCAAGTGCAATTTGCACAAGGTGAAGCGGCAATTACCGCTGCGCTTGCTGGCGATAATGCACTGCCTACTCAAGCCGAGGCTCTGGCATTAGAGCAACCGTTTTTAGACGAAGAGCCTGACCTCATGGCGCTGATTCGTGGTAATCGCATGCGCCACGATCGTCGCGATATTGCGCTGAAGCCAAAAGATTTAGCTTGGACGGTTGAAGGTAACAACATTACGCTGACTTTCTCACTGGATGCGGGATCTTTTGCGACCTCTATTGTTCGTGAGTTAGTTAATGAGGTTGAAGTAGAAAGAGAATACTAATGGAACAGGATTCACGAAACCCGAAGCCCTTAAGAGTCTTAATCAGCAATGATGATGGTGTTCATGCACAAGGGATTCATGCCCTCGCTGATGAGTTGAGAGATATCGCCGAAGTGACCATTGTCGCACCTGATCGAAATCGTTCAGGTGCTTCGAATTCACTCACATTAGAACAACCATTACGCGTGACTGAAATTGCCCCAAATATCTACTCAGTGCAAGGCACGCCCACGGATTGTGTGCATTTCGCGCTGAATGAGCTAATGAAAGATGATTTGCCTGATCTTGTTCTGTCAGGAATCAACCATGGCGCTAATTTGGGTGATGATGTTCTTTATTCTGGAACAGTAGCAGCAGCCATGGAAGGTCATTTCCTTGGCGTTCAGTCGGTGGCTTTTTCTCTAGTGGGTAAGCGACATTTCGAATCCGCCGCTAAAATTGCACGTCAAATTGTACAACAACATTTAGCGTCGCCGATTCCAACGAATCGTCTACTGAACGTAAACGTGCCTGACTTACCATCAGAGAATTTAGGTGAAATTGAAGTTACGCGTTTAGGTGCACGTCATCACGCAGAGAATATGATCAAGCAGAAAGATCCGAGAGGCCATGACATTTATTGGTTAGGGCCACCAGGAAAGGAGCAAGATGCAGGAGAGGGCACGGACTTTTATGCAATTGAGCATGGCCGAGTTTCAATGACGCCTCTGCAAGTTGATCTCACCGCTCACGAGTCGCTGCGTGCTATGGATAGTTGGTTAAAGGAAGAGAAGTAATGAGTAACCCACATGCTGACAGGTTGATAGCGTTTCTTATCTCCAGTGGCATCAAAGACCAAAGAGTTCTGGATGCTATCCAACGCTTGCCACGAGAAAGCTTTGTTTCTCAAGCGATGATGCACCAAGCCTATGATAACAATGCGTTACCAATTGGTCAGGGACAAACTATTTCTCAGCCTTATATCGTTGCGCGTATGACCGAGTTGCTTGAGCTAGAGCCGGCGAGTCGTGTTCTGGAAATCGGAACGGGATCGGGTTATCAAACCGCGGTACTGGCGCAAATTGTTGATCATGTATACTCCGTTGAGCGAATTAAATCGTTGCAATGGGAAGCAAAGCGTCGCCTGAAGCAATTGGATATCTACAATGTTTCAACTAAGCATGCTGATGGGTGGCAGGGCTGGGAAGCGCGAGGTCCTTTCGATGCTATTATTGTTACCGCTGCCGCTGAAGTGATTCCCCAAGCTCTTCTCTCACAATTAAGAGATGGCGGCAAAATGGTCATTCCTGTTGGAGATACGGAACAACAGTTATTAAAAATAGAGCGTAAGGGAGACGAATATCTCTCTACCGTTGTAGAAATGGTTCGGTTCGTACCTCTGGTTGCGGGTGATTTAGCTTAAGGGTTAGGGATAGGTGAATAAGTTACTACGTCATATTGGTATTAGCTTTGTGTTTGCTGCAGGACTAGTTGGTTGTGCAGCACATTCCCCTGCACCTGTCTCTAGCCTAAAAAAAGACTATTCAAGCCTTGAAAGAGGGAGTTACAGAGGGAGTTATTATGAGGTAAAAAAAGGCGATACACTTTACTTCATAGCTTATGTCACAGATAAAGATGTAAATGATCTTGTTCGTTACAATGAGTTAACTCAGCCTTACACTATCTACCCAGGACAGAGGCTAAAACTTTGGGCTCCGAAATATGTCGCCCCTAAATATGGTCAAAAAGTTGAACCCGTTGTGGCTCCTATTGTTACGACACCCCCAGCTCCAGTGACGAAAACATCAACAGCCTCTAAACCTAAACCTTCGAGTAAAAACTCTAGTCAAAAACCTACAGAGACTAAGCCTAAAGTCGTACAAAAACAGCCTCCAAAGAAGGTTGAACAATCGAAAACAAAGGAGTATGTTGGTTCAAAAGATAACCAAAAAGTGAAGAAAAAAGCGCCAGCTACCACAGCAAAGAGTGATAAAGTCTCAAAGTGGTTGTGGCCAACAAAAGGGAGAGTAATCAAGAACTTTTCGGCGGGAGAACAGGGAAATAAAGGTATCGACATCGCAGGACAGCGTGGTCAACCTATCGTTTCAACCGCAGCCGGCACAGTCGTTTATTCAGGCAATGCGCTACGAGGTTATGGCAACTTAATTATAGTAAAGCATAACGACAATTATTTAAGCGCATACGCAC
>NZ_WXWS01000317.1:0-38670 GCF_009904715.1 Vibrio sp. V42_P2S4T144
GCGTAAAATCAGTCCTCAACCGAGTGGCTCACAACATGAGACCGACTTCGGCAGAGGTGAAATCAAAGACAACGCGTTAAAAGCGGTTGTTACCAGTCAGCTGTTCCAAACACGAGTCGTTAAAGCGAAAAAAGGTAAAGGTAGCTTCAGCCGTAAAATGAAGCATAGAGGCAAAGAGCCCTATTCAAAGTTCTCCCCAAGGTGGATTTTGAATAGGGCTTTTTTGTTGGTACTAGGTGTTTGCAAAACTGATGATATTCAATTTTTAGTACCAGATAAGTTTTCCTAATTTATCATGTACTGCTTCAACTGCTTCAACTGCTTCAACTGCTTCAACTGCTTCAACTGCTTCAACTGCTTCAACTGCTTCAACTGCTTCAACTGCTTCAGCGAGCTAGGCGTTGAAAGTACCAATTAAGTACTAAAACTTACTAAGTTAGATTCATATCAATAAGCGTCACTTCCTGTCTTATGCAACTCTACTATATCTTTAGTCTAATCAAACAGCCGAGATTATGGTTTAAAAAGACTGGTGAGAAGTAGGTATGTCATCGACGAGTTATGGTACTTATGGTTGCAAATGTAAAAAAGCGTGTGCTTCTTTATTACTACTGTGGCTGTCCATTTGTCCGATGGCGCATGCACACAAGTCAGAGTCTCATTCTTTAATTGTTGCTAACTCCAAAGCGTGGAAGCCGTTCTCTTACCTTAGCCCAGATGGTGAACCTAAAGGTATTTTAATCGACTTTTGGAAAGAGTACGCGGCGAACAACCAAATCGACGTTCAGTTTCTCCTTTTGGATTGGGATGCTTCTTTACAAGCCGTAAAAGAGGGTAAGGCTGACTTTCACGGAGGACTTGTCTACTCGCCCGAAAGAGCGAAGTATATGGACTTTGGCGCAGTCATAATGCCTATCCAAACCAAACTGTACGTAAATAAAGATGTACTTTCGGTTGATATCAGGAGTGTTTTAACTGGCGAAATGACGCTGCCAATTGGCGTTGTTAAAGGAAGTTACGAGTCTGAGTTTGTTCAGACGAATTATCCGAATGCACCTATCGCAGAATACATTAACAATGATTCGATGATACAAGCCGCCGTCGATAAAAAGGTGCTGTACTTTGTTGCAGACCTGCAAGTTGCTAACTTTTATATGGCAACCACGCCGGGAGCGGGTATGTTTGTCCCGACAATTAGCTTATATAGTAAAGATCTTCGGATTGCAGCAGGAATGCACAGTGCAACTTCCATTTTAGAGGTATCAAGAGCGTTTGAAAAAGTCATCGATACGGATCGTGAGCGGATCCTCACCCGTTGGAGTGTGGTGAAAACGGTTTATCCACTTTATCTTTTCCCTATTGCTATTTTCATTATGGCGGTTGCAACGCTTTATCATATTTTTGCCCTCAAACGTATGGTTGCTCTTCGGACAAGGCAGTTAACGATTGCCAATCAGCAATTGCTAGAGATGACGTTGACGGATTCTCTCACAAAGCTATACAACCGTAGACACCTGATTGAGCAATTGGCGCTACTGAATCATTTGAAGCGAAACTTAACGGTGATGGTGTTTGATATTGATGATTTTAAATCAATCAATGATCGATATGGCCACCTTGCTGGAGACCGAGCAATAGTTGCCATCGCAGAAGCCGCTAAGTCGATGACTGATGACCGAATGACATTGGCGAGAATTGGAGGAGAAGAGTTCGCACTCGTTACGTCTTCTCTGTCAGAGCGAGAAGCGCTCAATTTTGCCAATATGCTTTGTAAAGCCGTTTACGATCAGCCTGTTATACTGGGCGGACAAGCAATTCATTTGAGTATCAGTTTGGGCTGTGCTTACTATCCTGAGTTTACCCACATCGTGAGCTTGCAAGATGCTGACGAGTTGATGTATCAAGGTAAGTCTGAAGGAAAGAATCGTGCAGTTTTCCAAGTTATAACAGACTGTCAGCTTCAACCTGCGCTTCGTCAAGTGAATTAGGTCTCGCTAATTCAACTGATACTTCAAACCATCCTCAAGCCTCAAAGGTTTAGTCAGAGTAACGTGGTAAGCGTTGACGATTACGTTGCGTTGTTTTCTTTGAGGCCAATTTGCGTACAAATATTCGCACTTTCATATATATAACCCCCCACCTGCTCACGTTTTTATCATAGAAGCAGTAATTGTTTTAAAGTGATAAGTGATTTCTTGGTAAAGATCAGAACCCCTGTCTAAACTCAGTGTAAAGTAATGTATATAAAGCATGATGCATACAGTGTTGTACAAAAACAATTAAAGAAGATAAGAAATAAGTTGGCTTGAGAAGGACGGGGAATGAACAACGAATGCTTTGCTAGGTTCCGAGCTGTCACGGATGAACTGTCAATGAAAGAATCGTTGTCAGTTGGGAAAGACCCTTATGCTCACTATCTCAAAGATATTGTGGGCATTGATTTATTGTCTCGTGAAGAGGAGTTGCATTACGCCAAACTTAATCGAGCTGGTGATGAAGAAGCGCGCGAAATGTTGATTGAGTCTAATCTTCGACTTGTTGTGAAAATCGCAAAAGGTTACCTCAAACGGCCAGGTAATAACTTTACTCTGCTCGATTTAATAGAAGAAGGTAATATTGGTTTGATAAAAGCGGTCGATAAGTTCGATCCTGAGCCAGGCTACCGTTTTTCTACTTATGCGGTATGGTGGATTCGCGAGAATATAGAAGCGGCATTAATGAACAATGGCCGCACGGTACGTTTACCTGCTCATGTGTGCAAAGAGATAAATAGCCTGGCTTTAAAAAAGCTCGATGCGTCAAAAAGTGAGAGCAAGGAGTTGTCTATTTCTGAACTCTCACGCTGCTCAGGGGTGAAAGCAGAGCGTATAGATGAACTTGTTGCTCTAAGTGGTTTTATTGATGTATCGACCACTGCGGACCTACATCGCGTTCCATTTGTTCTTGAACTGTGTGAAAGTGAGTATACGCCAGATCCACAACAAGACTGTGAAAACCAGTGCTTTACTCAAGCTATTGAAAATATTATTAAAACCTTGCCAACTAAGTTGCAGAAAGTCTTGATCCATCGATTCGGATTATTTGACCAGAGAGTGAAAACTTTGTCGGAAATAGGCCTGTTATTAAACGTATCTAACGAGCGTGTTCGTCAGATGCAGATAGAGGCGGTTGAACGCGTGCAGAAACGTCTCCGATTCGATGGTTGGGTTTAAGATTTTTAGCCCCTTATCCTAGCCGATTAATTTACTGGCTTGCTACTCTGTTCTTCCGTAAGTAACAGCAGCTCAAGCTGTGCTTTAGCTGCTGCCTCCAATCTCCATACACTCAATAATCGGTTAAGTGCTGCGCGATAAGTACGACTTTTGAGTAAAAAAGCGAGCGTACTTGTGTAGTTGTTTACGACTTGCGCTTGTGTCTCGACCAATGCAGTTTTGTTTTCGATGTCGATGTGTTGAAGGTTAAAGTCAGGAAGAAACGCACACTCATACCATACCTCTACAATTTCACGAATTTCGAGTTCTTCTTCAGGCACATCGAAGTCTTGTAACTGGTAGTTTTCTGGTATTGTTGATAAATAAACCACATCCAATTTGTCTGCAACAAATGTATACATCGGATTCCTTAGTGTACGCGCTTACAGAGTAAATAGTCTCATCGTTTACATTTTTGTCAATGACTGTGCTCAAGTATGAATGATGAATCACACCACATTCCGAACTTAACTTAGACTTTTTAAGTACTTATCGGTTAACCCGAAATACTTCAGGTTGCCATCTGGCTCCAAGACTAAGCTCATATTGGATGTAGAGATCATGCCCGGATCATTCGTTGAGAAAATAACGGTCTTATTGAGTAGTTTGTCGCTGAATAAACGCTTGAAGTAGTGCGAGTTTTCTTGCTCTGCACCATTAAATGGCTCGTCAATGATAATCAAAGATTGTTCGCAGTTGCCTAGCCCTAATGCGAGCCGCAGTCTTTGTTGAATACCATTTGGTAAACTTTTACAGATATCAACGCTCAATTGAGTGTCCAGGCCTTGTGGCAACCATGTATCGAGCTCAAAGAAACTCACCATTTCACGCATTTTTTCTGTTGGGATTAACCCATTATGCAAGATGAAGTTAGTTTCCAAGGAGCCTTCAAAAATATGCAGGTTAAACGGGATGTAGTTAATCGAGGTTCGATAGCGGTAACTGTTGAACTGTTTGATGTTATAACCGTCCACCGAAACTGAGCCTTGATAGCGTTCCTCTAGCCCAGCGATAATAGAGATGAGCGTCGTTTTACCGCAACCTGTTGGTCCACAAATCACGACTTTTGCGCCCGGTGGAATTTTAAAACCAAGATTAGTTAAGCCTGTTGCCGCACCACTATAACGATGGCTCACACCAGAGCCGACGATACTACCTTGAAAGAGGCGAATAGGGGGGCTTTTCTCTAACGTTAGCTTATCGTCATTCATCGCCATAAGGTTGTTGATTTGCGCAGAAGACGCCTTAATGGATTGGAACTTAGAAATAGAGTTGTAGATGCCCATAATAGGCCCCAACGCCTTCCAGACTAAAATTACAGTAGCAAGCATTGCACCTGCATCGGAGGTGCCGTCCATCACGCCGATAACGGCCGCGACGATACTTGCGGTACCAATAACCTGAATCAAACTCCCGCCTGCTGCCTGAACCCTGCTATTAGTCACTGAAACATGTTCTGCATCGTTTGTGCTTTGTAAATGTGATGCGCTAAAGCGGGACTGGATAACACGCAACAATGGCAAGCCTTGGATGGTTTTTATACCACGAAGAATCTCATTCCATTGGTAAGAAACCATGGCGTTGGCGCGAGAGCTCTTGGACGTGGCTTGCGAGTAGATGTAACGAGAATAAACACAGAACACCAACATTAGAATCAACCCCGCCATAACGACTAGCGCTGCGGTACCAGACATAAGAGCAATGGCAATAATGAATACGATAACAAACGGCATGTCGAAGTAGCTTAATGTTGACTCTGCGGTTACCAAACGGCGGAAAGTGTCGATGTCTTTCAAACGTGCTAACTGAGAAGAGACACCAGCGGTAGATGTCATCGAATAAGGAAGCCACAACAGTTTGGATATTACGTTTTGAGAAATATGCACCGCCAAATCCTTTCCTGATGTGGCGATGATGTTGACCCGCATTTTCTTGAAAAAGTATTCCGAGAACCCAACAATCACAGCAAATAACGTGAGCCAATAAAGCGTGGCTTGCGAGCTAGAGGTTAAGGCGAAGTTGTACACACTCATAATGAAAAAGGGCTGGAGTGCGCCGAGAATGCTGACCACGAAGCTGAGAATAATCAGGCTTTTGAGTTCATTGTTGTAGCGATAAAACGCGTATTTAATCCAGTTACTGCGGTCTTGAGATTCAGGTGGCGGCTCTCGGAATAAGCGGGAGTATTCGCTGATCGACACCAACAAGCACGGCTTCTTGCAGAGCGGGTATTCAATGGTGTTGTTATTGGTGTAATCAAACAGGATCAGTTTGCCGTCTTTGGTGCCCAAGAAAATCGCAGTGAGGTTTTCTATCTCAATAAAACAAGGATGAGGGTGCCCCTCGATGTGCTCCAACGTTTTTAATTTGGTGACGTCACAGCGGTAACCAAGGCGTTCAATCGTGGCAATAAAACTGTCGCTGTCTTTTGGTTTAGGGATAAAAGCGTCGCTGAGGATAGAAGGTGTGCCTTCCCATTCAAGCGCTATGAGGGTGTAAGCTAAACCACGAATCAAAGGTGACTGATTGTATCGCTCGTCATAACTTCGAGCCTCAAAGTCCAACAAGCGCTGAGGGACATTATTAAAATCAACCAAAATACTCATTGGTCACCTCCGGTAAGTTTGACGCGTTTGAGGCGATGATTGAGTTTGTCCATCTTATTGCTGACGATGATGAGGATTTTGTCGTTGGCGCGATAGGCGGTACTGGTCAAAACCAATCGAGCAAAGTCGTCATCATAAACACAGTCGAGGTCGTCGAAGATCAACACACGTTTGTTCGCGAGTAAGGCACGCACCAACAACAAGGCATAAGCGACTTGGCGCGAAAATGGGTTGCGTAAATGTCCTTTAAGTTCGGTGTAAAAACCCGCGGGAAGGGCATCGATTTGTGCTTTGATGTTCATGGTTTCGCAAAGCGCAAATGCCGTGTTATTTAAGCTCGGGCGGAAACAAGTCAGGTTGTCTATGATGGTGCCTTCGACGAACGAACTGGTTTTGTCCACCATGAGCACGCTATTACGCCAGACGTTGTAGTTGACATCATCGAGCGGTGTCTCGTTGATTTGGATATCGAGCTTGCTGTCGGTGTTTTGCCGCGTAATGCAATTGGCGAGGTGGGTTTTGCCTGCGCCGCTTTTCCCTGTAAGCAAGTAAGCCTGACCGCGTTCAAACTCGATGCGTTGCTTTTCCGAATACTTCACCGATATACGCTCGACTTCTGTCGTGTCATTTTGTTGTTCTACAGATGCAGCAAGTTCAAGCAGTTCGGCGATACGTTGAATATGAAGCTTGTTCAACTCCCAGCGGCTCACCGTGCGCATCACTTGTTGGTATGGGGCGAAGTAGCGGTTGGTAAGCATGATGATGGCTGCCATGATGCCTTGGCTAGATTGCATGTTGATAACTGCCGTTGCTAAAACTACCACCACACAAGCAATGGAGAGCTGTTGTATGAGCGACAAGATAAGGCTGAAGTTCGATTCGATCTGCTCGTATTTGATGTTCTCGACTTCACGCTCTTCCACCATTTGTGTCATCAAGCTCTCAACGCGATATTCCATATTGCGTGCTTTGATATCGAGTGGGCTAGAGATGATCTCGATGATTTTTGAGGTGGTTAAGCCCTCGATGTCGGATTTGTTTTCTAGGCTGTTGATTTTTTGCTTAGACAGGCTCAGTGCGAACACCGCCAAAATGATGGAGGCGAGCAAGATGGTCACTCCCGCCCAAATGTTGATCAGACCGATAATCAGAATGGTCAGTATGCTGACGGCAAGGTTGATCAATGCCCTTACAGATTCTCCGCCAAAGAAGGATTTAATCTCTGGAATGGTGGCAATACGCTCTAGGTATTCACCGGGTTCTAGACGACGAAACTTCGAAATCTCAGCCAAACAGATGGATTGAAACACCTTGTTGGTTAGGTTGGTTTCGAACTGCTTCATGATCACCGACGAAATCTTCTCTTCCTGATTCTTTAAGTGATAGTCGAGGAAGATAGTGATCAAGATAATGGCAAACAGAAGAAACAGCGTGTCTTTGGCTTGGTTAGGTAAAACACGGTCAAAGATAATCAGAATCGAAAAGGGCAGCACTAAACCAAACAGCGTTGAGATGACCGTTGAGAAAGTCAGATAACACTTGTCAGCAAAGTTAATCTTCTGGGAAAAATGCTCAGTTTGCACTGCGACCTCCTTTCTTAATCGATGGTTTGGAGAGAAGGTGTTTTGGAACTAAGTCTTGATTGCTTCTGCCTTCGATATCGCTCATCAACTGCATGATGCTTTCGATGGATTGCACCGACAGCATGCCTTTGATTTGCTCAAGATTGATCGATTCAATGATGTAGTCATAACGCGCACTCTCGTAATCACGTAGCGCGCTAAACAGTTTACTTTCCGCTGCCAGTAAGTCGGTAATGGTTCGCGTGCCAAGCTGGTAAGCGCGTTGAATGCCTTTGTAGGAAGCGTAGTTGGCTCGGATGATGTTCTCGTAACTGCTAATAGCGCGGGAGAAGTCATTAATGTTGAGTACTGAGGTGTTAACGCTATTGCGCGTCGTGAACAACGAATCTTGGTACAGCAGCTCGGTTCGCTCGATGGCAGTTGATGATTTTTGATAACCGTAGTAATCCGAACCGCCGGAGAAAATCGGCACATTCAAGTTCAAACCGACGCTGGTGGAGTTACTGTCTCCTGTTGCGGTTGGGTCGGTTCGGTCATAGTTGTTCGCGTCGTCGTAACGGTAACTGGCAGAAAGCGATACGGTCGGCACAAAGTTTGAACCGCTTTCTTTCAAGCCTCTTCGGCTGCGTTCTACGGTTTTCTTCGCAACCAATAAATCGTTATTGAGCTTCAAAGCTTGTTCAAGAATCGCGCGTTGTTCGGATTCGCTGATTTCCGCCAAGGGCACGCTTTCGTAGATGTCCTGCGATGGGGTGACTGGATATTGAACTTGAATCTCTAAACCGTTCAAAATCACACGTCGATCTTTCTCTAAGGTTCTTAAGCGGTTGGCAATGCCTTCTTTCTGAGCGATTACCTCATACAACTCGCTCGCCGCAGTGTTGCCAAGCTCCACGTTGCGACGCATTTGGCGTTCACGCGTTTCAGACGATTTAAGCTCGACTTTGGTGGCTTTGATTTGCGCGTTGTTTTTGAGGTACTCGAAATACTGGGTCGCGATTTCAGAAATGGTGCTCTGGATTTTGTTCTCGTGTTTGATTTCTTCAATGTTGAAATCAAGCTTCGCGGTGCCGTATTTGAAGATGTCGCCAAGGTTAAACACCGATTGGGATAAAGACACGCTGTAGCTGTTCGAGTTGTAGCTTGAACGTGTATCCGGTGTTCCCGTTAATATGGTCTCGTTTTCACTCCATGTGGTATCAGCAGCACCGTTTAAAGAGGGTAGAAACTTAGAACGGCTAATGTCGATGTTGTATTCGTTTTCTTCCACGCCTTTGTCACTAGCGCGCAGAGATAAGTTGTTTTCCAAGCCGAGTTTGACCGCCTCAAGCAAGGTGGTCGCCATTGCCGAAGGAGCATTGCTCAATGTAAGCGCTGCCAATACGCAGCTAGTTAAGTTTCTGTACCGCCACATACTTGTTGATCACCTTGATGATTTCGTCGTTTTTATAAGGTTTGCTGATCACGTAATCCATTCCAGCTTCGATACAAGCTTGGTGTTCATTACTGCTGGTCAATGCTGTCGCACCTATAATGGTGCAAGGGTTTTGTCCGCTCTCTTGTTCGTATTGTCGAATGCGTTTGGTTGCTTCAATACCGCCCATGCCCGGCATGATGCAGTCCATAAAAATGATGTCCGAGCGCTGGTTCATGAAGTGCTGAACGGCGTCTGCGCCATCGCCAACGGTATCGGCTTCGTATTCTTGCTTGCTCAAAATACGTTTGAGTAGAATCTGTTGAACACGGTCATCTTCCACAATCAGGAATGAGCTGTTCTCCATCTGATCTTCTGAGGCTTCCGCTTCCATGATTGCTAAAAGATTGGGGATGAACTCATACGGAATCGCAGGAGAGTTCAGAATCTTGTCGACAAAGGTATGGCTCTCTTGTGCTTGCTGAGTACTAGTGACTGAAAGCAACAACTTGGTGTTCGGGTGATTGCGCAGTTGCGATTTCACTGTTTTGCTCAGTGAGGGCAGCTTGTTTGGCTCGAACGTGTCGGTCAGCATGATGGCATCGTATTCGCCAAAGGTTTTTGCAGCAGAGAAGAGCTCGTTCGGCGTTCGAATTGGCGTGATCTCTAAGCCCAAGTTGACGAGCATCTTGTTCATCACATCAATGCGCAGCTGAGAGTTGGCACACAGCAACAAACGTTTATTGTCGAAGCGAGTTTTTTCGGTGTGGAAGCTTTTGGCTTTCAAATCGAGCTGAATTTGAAAACGTTCCTGATTGCCCGATTGATACCAATGGCTCTCGTAATAGCCATAATCTTTCAGTACGCTTTTCGCCAAATCGTCTTTGGTTGCGGTGTGCTGTTTATGGTCGCTCCAGTGTAGGGTATTGAGCTTGGCAAACGGCACATCCAGTGTGGTTAAGAAGTTTAGATTGATGGTCAGGCGAGTGTTTTCAATGTCTGACGCCGCGCCTGACTCAATGGTGACAAACAGTTTCTTATCGGCTTTGAGTTGGATGGCATTCGATAGCTGTAGGAACAACACCCAGAATAAGCTGGTGGATTGCCCTTCAACACGGTTTGGTAGGTTATCCGAGATAAAGCAGTCTAATTCACCTTCATTTCGTTGTACTTTTGAACTGATGTGAATCATCAATTCAGACAGCACATTAAGCAGTGAAAACTCTTTCGATTTGCTCTCGGTCCCTTGTGAAATGAGTCGGTTGTAGTTCTCTGCCAACTCGGACAAGGTATTGGCAGCCGAGGTTATATCTTGCGCCATCAACACGCCGCTCTCATCGGTCTCTTGTACGAGATATTGCACGCCGCCGTTAATGGTGTTGGTGATGCCACGAATCTCGTAACCAATCAGAGCATAGAGCTGCTTGTAGAGATCGTTATTACGTTTTTGCTCTTCGAGTTTGCTGAAAATCAGTTTTAGGTGAGAGTAGATCTGACGCTGCTTCGGATTGATGCTCACTTCATTCAGCAACTCTTCCAACCTTTGTAAATCCAGTTGTTTGAGTTCTTGATAAAGCCCGTCGAACTCTTGGTCAATGTCGCGCTCATTCGAACTGGATTTTTTCAGTTTAAGGATTGCCACTAAATTCGATAGAACGGCGATACCAACCAATACGACAACGACCATAAACAACCAAATGAAGAACTCGTTTTTCTCCATCATTAGGTCGCTCGCATGGTTGTTAAACATGGTGCGATAGTTGTCGTCCATTTGGAGGTAGTTATTGGTGAGCGAGAGATACAGTGCCAACACATCGTCACGTGTTTTTGGGCTGTCTGAGAAGCGATTGATTGCCAGTTCAAGCTGCGTATATTCGGTCGCGCCTACCAAGCTAAACTCGGTTTTGTTGAGTGACGCGAGAGATTTAAACTGGTCAATTTCATTTTTCAGAACCTTAAAATCAAGCTCTGTTGTACTGCAATAACGCGCGGCTAAACAGCGCTGAAGCGTTTGGATATCAAGTTCGATGGTTTGGTTGAGTTGTTGAGCTTGAACCAACAGAGGCGCGTTTTGCACTTGCTCCACTGAATCCACTTTTTCCCAAGATACATACAAATAAAAGGCGAGGGCAGCCAGCACCAAGCTGAAAGCAATGCTTAGGCGCATAACAGGAACGGAAATATTGTAGGAAGGCTTGTTACTCATCCATTATCTCTCATCGAACGCGTCTTCGATAGCCGACATAACCGGCTTCGCAGCGTATTCGATAACCCGACGTGACCCTGTTTTCACGTCGGCGGTAAACTCCATGTAAGGGGACAGTTTGTATTGTGTGCCTCCGCGCTCTAGATAGTTTTGACTGATTTGGATCTCGGCGAGGTAGAATTCAGCGTCTTCTTCTTCATAAGAAGAACGGCTGATCGACGCAATTCGACCTTCCAAAAATCCGTACTTGGCAAAGTTGTAGGTATCCATCTTCACTTTGACCGCTTGTCCGATTTCTACAAAACCCATGTCTTTACGCGGGATCTTCGCCTCTCCATGAAGGGCGTTATTGATCGGTGCAATGTCCGCGATGCTTTCACCTGGCGGTATCACAGCGGAGCGGAAGTTGAAGTGCACTTTATCTACTACACCGTCAATAGGGGCGTAAACCACGAGGCGATCCACTTTATCTGAGTGTTGAGGACGCAATATACGTTTCAACTTTAAGTCCTTGTTTGCTTGAATGATTTGCGCTTGATACTCGGCATTACGATTCTCCACCAAGTCTCGGTACTGCTTCTCTAATTTGTCGAGTTGGAAGCGCTCATTCATGACCGACTCATCAAGGTTTTCTATCTCACGCACCATGTTTGACTCTTGAACCTGCATATTCAGAACATCGACGTAAGACGCCATTTCCTCTTTGTACAAGGTGTTCTTAATATTGAGCTGCTTGCGTATCAAGGAGAGCTGGTTCTCGGAGCTTTTACGGCGCTTGAGCATTGAATCAATAAGCGAATTCTTATGTTGGATATCGTGAGTGATCAACTCTTCATTGGAACGGTTTTTAGAAAATTCTTGCTGCCAGGTATTCATGTTGACTTGCACTAATTCTGGGTACTTTTCGATGTAGGCAGAAAAATCGGGTTCCACCATATCGCGCAGGCTTTCGTAACGAATCTTGTCTAGCTCTAGCTGAATGATCTCTGTGTTTACCGTATCGAGTTGAGTGTTTCTATCCAGAGAGCGAAGGCGTGCAATAGGCTGACCTTCGTAAACTACTTCGCCTTTGCGCACTAGCATTTCTTCTAGAATACCGCCTTCAAGGTGTTGCACTTTTTCGATGTCAGATTCGAGCAATAGCTCACCGCGCACCGACACCACAATGTCGATACGAGCCTGAGATGCCACGGCGATAGCCACCATGGAAAGCAAAAAGATAACCAGCAAGGTTTTGTGTACGCTGGTCATTGCACTGGCTAGCACGATTGTATCGTCTGTTGTTACCTTCGAAGCTTCGTTGTTCGAAACGAGCGCCTTTTTGAGGTGATGTTCTATTTGCTTATTACTCATGAGCCACCCCTACGATTCACTATCTGTGCGGCTATCGATTGAATTTTCGATTTTTAACAGCTGGCTAATTTGTTTGTTTACGTTGTTAAGCTCGGTTTTAACGTCCTCGATCAATTCATTAGGAGCAGGGAAATGGTGTTTGTTTAAGTGTTCAATCTTTGCCAATTTTGGTGGTAAGTCGTCATCACATAACAAGACGAGAATGGTCTTTAGTCTTTTTGAATAACATCTGAGTGCTTCAAAACGGTTTTGTTTATGCAGCATCTCAATATCAATCCCTGCGTCACTGAAATCTTGGTAAAAATCGCCTAATAGCAATTGCAGCCCTTTATGGCTGTTGTCGACTGAGCGCAACAGATTTGTCATATTTATCATTATCCCACCGCACTAATTGCTTTAATGACAACAAGTAAGGATCTTTATACTGGGTTTTCAAATTTTTTTGTTTTTATGGAACTCGAAAGGTATGAAAAAAGTTGTATAAAAAAGTTGGTTTCTAAAAATGGTGTCCTTTACTGCCTCTAAATACGATCAGTTAGCTAAAAAGCAACGGAGGCTGTAATGGCAGGCGACACTAATCAAGAAAAAGACAATGAAAAGCTTAACGATGCGGTAGAGCAAACAGAAACGAAGGATACGGGGACAAAAGAAGAAAAACAGCAGTCGACCGTCTCTTCGACTGTAGCGACCGGTGCTGAAAGTGCAGATGCTGTTGATGAAGCCAATCGTGCGATGGAAGAAAATCCTAGTGGCGCGGGTACGGAAGAAGAAGCAGTGAGCTCGGGTGGCGCAGTTCAAGAAGAGGATACTGAAAGTAGCAGCGACTCTGACGCTGCACAATCCAATGTTGTTGATAGTGTAGCTTCTAGCGGAGAATCAGGTGACCAGGCTCTGGGCAGCGGTGGTTCGGATTCTGGGGCGGGTGCCCAAGCGGTCGGTGGTGGTGATGCCTCTGGCTCTGAAGGTGGTTCTGACGCAGAAGGCAATGAAGCGCAAGGACAAGCGGTACAAACTTCATCTGCGCCAAGTGCTTCTTCAGACTCTGAAGGTTCTCAAGGTGGTGACGAGCTAGATTCAGAAACCACTGAAGAGAGCTTCGCGGTGGATGTACAAGACACCAGCGAAGAAACCACGACGCAAGTAGAAGACGATTTCGACTCCGAAACTACGAGCGAGACGTTCCAAATTAAAGTCGAAGGTGAAAATGACGCGCCAGAAGTAGGGCAAGATCTGGCATACATCATGGATGAAGATGGCACTATTACCTTCACTCAAGAACAACTTCTCGGGTACGCGAGTGATGTTGATGGCGATGATCTTGCCGCATTTAACGTGCAAGTGGGTGCTAATGCATCCGTTGTGGATAATGGTGATGGCACTTATACCGTCACACCTGAAGCTGATTTTAATGGTGAACTCGACTTAACGTTTGATATCAGTGATGGTCAAGAAACCATTTCTAGTTCGATTGATTTAACTGTTCGTCCAATCAATGACGCACCAGTGCCTGAAGATAAAACCTTTGAGATTGAAGAGGATGGTACGCTGATCTTCACCGATGCTGACCTGCTTGCTGGCGCAATGGATATTGAAGGCGATAACCTCACAGTTGAAGGTGTAAGTTACGATGGTGGCGACGGCATCCTGACCGATAACGGTAACGGGACTTACACTTTTGCACCAAATGAAAACTTCAATGGTGACGTAAACTTCAGCTTTGATGTGTCGGACGGCACAGATACGGTTTCTGCCAACATTGATGTAAGCGTCACACCAGTCGATGATGCGCCAGTGTCTGGCAATCTTGCTTACTCGGTGGACGAAGATGGCTCGATTCGTTTGAGCCAAGAGCAGTTGTTGTCGCAAGCTTCCGATGTGGAAGGCGATGCACTGACGGCTTCTAACCTTTCGGTAGATGGCAACGCGACGGTGACTCAAAATGACGATGGTAGCTTCACCATCACGCCGGACGCAGATTTCAACGGTGATATCGACATTAGCTTTGATATCTCAGATGGCACGAATACCGTTCAAGCAACCGCTGACCTAACCGTTAATCCAATCAACGATCTGCCTGTTCCTCAAGATCAACAATTCAGTGTGGAAGAGGACGGCACACTGCAATTTACTGATGCGGATCTACTTGCTGGTGCGACCGATATTGAAGGCGATGACCTTTCGGTAACGGGAATCAGTTACGAAGGAACCGACGGCGTCCTAACTGACAATGGCGATGGCACGTATAGTTTTGCGCCAAATGAGAACTTCAACGGTGATGTGAACTTCAGCTTCGACGTATCTGATGGCACAGATACGGTTTCAGCGAATGTAGATGTGAGTGTTACGCCGGTGAATGATCCTCCTGTGGCTAGTTCAACGTCTTACACGGTTCACGAAGACAACTCTATTACCATTTCTGACGCGCAACTGTTGGCAAACTCTTCGGATTTAGAAGGGGATGTCTCGATTGATAGCGTGAGCTACTCTGGCAGCGATGGTGTGTTGCAAATCAATGGTGACGGTACGTACACCTTCTCTCCAAATGAAAACTTTAATGGTGAAGTGACGCTTGATGTCGTCGTCGCAGATGAAGAGGGCGCAACGGATGTCACCACTGCTGGCATTACAGTACTGGAAGTGAACGATCCACCAGTCGCTGGACCAACTTCTTATACCATTGATGAAGATTCAGTTCTGACCTTTAGTGAGTCGCAAGTGCTGCTGAATGCCTCTGATGTGGAAGGCGATGTAGAACTTGTTGGCATTAGCTATGATGGTCCGGATGGCATTTTCACCGTTAACGATGATGGCACCTGCAGCTTCGCACCAAACGAGAACTTTAACGGACAAGTTCAGCTTGATGTCACCATTCGAGATGAAGATGGAGCAGAAGTTGATACCGTCATCAATGTGAATGTATTGCCAATCAATGATGCGCCAGTATCGGGTGATTTGGCTTACAGTGTTGATGAAGACGGTGCGATTACACTCAGCCAAGAGCAGCTTCTTTCTCAAGCGTCTGATATTGAGGGCGATGACCTGACTGCTAGCGATTTGACTGTCGATGGAAACGCAACCGTTACAGCGAACGACGATGGCAGCTTCACGATTACGCCAGATGCGGACTTTAATGGTGACATTGATATCCAATTCAACATTACGGACGGCACAGACACTATCCAAGCAACGGCGGATCTAACGGTTAATCCGGTTAACGATCTTCCTGTTCCTCAAGACCAGCAGTTCAGTGTTGAAGAAGATGGCACACTTCAGTTTACCGATGCAGACTTGCTTGCTGGCGCGACCGATATCGATGGCGACAACTTAACGGTTGATGGCATTAGCTACACAGGCAGCGATGGTGTGTTGACTGACCACGGTGATGGTACTTACACCTTTGCACCAAATGAAAACTTCAACGGCGACGTCAGCTTTAGCTTTGGTGTTTTTGATGGCACTGAGACAGTACCTGCCAATGTGGACGTGAGCGTCACTCCAGTGAACGATCCTCCGGTTGCGGGTTCTACGTCTTACACGGTTGATGAAGACAACGCGATTACCATTTCTGACGAGCAGCTTCTGGCTAACTCTTCTGATGTGGAAGGCGCAGTGTCCATCGATAGCGTGACCTATTCAGGCACCGATGGCGTATTCCAAGACAACGGTGATGGTACTTACACCTTCATGCCAAATGAGAACTTCAGCGGTGATATCAGCCTTGATGTGATTGTGGCGGATGAGCAAGGTGCGATTGACGAAACGACCGCAGGCATTACGGTCATTGAAGTGAATGACCCTCCAGTTGCCGGTCCGACGTCTTACACGGTTGACGAAGATTCAGTTCTGACATTCAGTGAGTCACAAATTCTTGCCAACGCATCTGATATCGAGGGTGATGTAGAGCTTGTTGGCATCAGCTATGAAGGCTCGGATGGTATCTTTACCGTCAATGGCGATGGTACTTGTAGTTTTGCGCCAAACGAGAACTTCAATGGTCAAGTTCAGTTGGATGTGACCATTCAAGATGAGAATGGAGCAACTGTTGATACGCACATCAATGTCGATGTATTGCCAATCAACGATCCACCAGTATCGGGTGATTTGGCTTACACCATCAACGAAGACAGCTCAATCACGCTAAGCCAAGAGCAGCTGTTTGCCAAAGCGGGCGATATTGATAGCGAGAACCTTGAAGCCATCAATCTATCGACAGATGACAACGCAACGATTCAATACAACGATGATGGCAGTTACACCATCACACCGGATGAAAACTACAACGGCGACCTAGATCTGACCTTCGATATCATTGATAACGATGGTGGCTCGGTACAAGTTGGTCTGGACATTACGGTTAATCCTGTGAATGACTTGCCACAAGCGCAAGATCAACAGTTCACAGTAGAAGAAGATGGCACCTTGCTGTTCACGGATGCAGACCTATTGGAAGGCGCATCGGATATTGATGGCGATGATCTGTCTATCGAAAACGTTCTCTACACAGGTGCAGATGGTGTGCTTACCGACAATGGCGATGGCACCTACAGCTTCGCGCCGAATGAGAACTTCAACGGTGATGTTCAGTTCACATTCGATGTGTCTGACGGTACAGGTTCAACACCAGCATTCATTGATGTCAGCGTGACACCAGTGAACGATCCGCCGGTTGCAGGTTCTACGTCTTACACGGTTCAAGAAGACGGTCAAATCACCATCAGTGACGAGCAGTTGTTAGCCAACTCTTCTGATGTGGAAGGCGACGTAGCCTTGGCGAATGTTAGCTACTCTGGTAACGACGGTAGCTTCGTGGACAATGGCGACGGCACATATACCTTCACACCAAATGAGAACTTTGACGGTAACATTTCGCTCGACGTTACGGTCATCGACCAAGATGGTGCAACGGATACGACAACCGCAGGCATCGATGTTATCGCGGTGAACGACGCACCTGAAACATCAGGCATTCAAGCTGAAGTGGATGAAGATAATGCCATCACCATTACACAAGAACAGTTGCTTGCGAATGCGACAGACATTGAAGGTGATGACCTTGTTGCCAGCAATCTACAAACCAATGACCCAGATGCGACGATCGTAGCCAACGATGATGGTTCATTCACCATTACGCATACGGAAAACTTTAACGGTGAGTTGGACTTCACTTATAACATCAGCGATGGCGAAAATGATGTTCTGACCACGTTGGATCTGACCGTTAATCCTGTCAACGATGCGCCAGAAGCGGGCGACGAGATCTTTATTCAAGCAGAAGAAGACCAAACAGTGGGTGTTTCTCTGCGTGAAGAGCCTGCGTTACGTCTCGACCAAGCCCCTGAAAACGGCATCATTGAAGCAAATCTAAATGACGAATGGGTACAGCTAGAAGTCGGGCAGGAGGTGCCTGCAGACACGGAAGTGCGCTTCATTCCAAACGATGATGCATTGGCGAACGGTACGCATACGAGTAAAATTGGTACCTTTGATGACAACGCTAGCCTCGATGATTGGGGGACTGCTGTTGACCCTTACACACGTGAGTTTGTTGATGGTGATTTGAAAGTTACCGTTCAAAGTAATGACGACCCACTCGGTGCGTGGAATGGTAAAACACACATCGGTCACGGTATTGGCGATACTGACCGCCAAGGCTTGAGCGGTGATGAAAAACTGACTGTGACCGTTGAAGGCCAAGACATCAACGAAATCAGCTTCCACCTAGATGGTCTAGGCGGCTGGTTTATGGAAGAGTCTCGCCACTTTACGGAAGTCGAAATTCGCGCCTTTAACTCTGATGGTGACTTGATCGACTCGATGACTTACCACAAAGAAGATCGTGGTAGCTATGAGACGGATTACACCCTAACGGTGAACGAACCGGTATCTTACTTTGAGCTAGGTACGATTCAAGGTAACGGTACTTACGTGGTTCAAAACATGACGGTTTCGCAAACTTGTCATGATGAAGCGGTGTTCACATCTATTGGCGTGGACGGCACGGAAATCACGGAAACGGTAGAACTGAATATCCGTGAAGGTGACAGTGAAATCGAACTGACGGCTGATCTGCCAAATGTGACCATCGATACCGAAGGTTCTACGCAGTTTGCCTCTGTGGTTATCACTGAAGAGCAGCTTCTCGCACAAGCGAGTGATATCGATAGTGACGTTCTTGATATTCAAAACCTAGAGCTGGTGGGGGATAACGCGGAGCACGCTACGTTAACCGACAACGGCGATGGTACATGGACAGTCACACCAGATGAGAACTTCTACGGTGAGATTGAGCTTGGCTACCAAGTTACAGATGGTGAACTCACTGACGACAACATCATCAACATCAACTTCGAAGCAGTAAACGATGCGCCAATCGTTTCTGGTCCGATTGTATTGTCGACTGATGAGGATGTGGGCATTACGTTTAGCGCGGACGACCTGCTTGCGAATGCAAGTGATGTGGAAGGCGATGCGCTGTCTATCTCTGATATCTCTTACAGCGGTGATAACGGTGAGCTTGTCGACAATGGCGACGGCACTTACACCTTTATGCCGAATGAAAACTTCAATGGTGAAGTCGACATTGACTACAAAGTCTTCGATGGCACCGATGAAGTCGATACCCATCTAGATCTGACCGTTATTCCTGTCAACGATGTGCCAGTTCCTGGTGCACCGCTGCATACTCAAATGCTAGAAAACGGCACCATCATCATCGAAGCAAAAGACCTGTTATCAGGTGCGACTGATGTGGATGGCGACATTCTGCATATCGAGAATTTGCTGCTTGTTGACCAGTCACAAGGTACGTTGACAGATAACGGCGACAACACCTTTACCTTCGAGCCAACTTCGAACTTCTACGGTGAAGTGAACTTGACCTTCGACATCAGCGATGGTCAAGCAAGTGCACCAAGCACTGCGAAGATCGATGTTGAGATCGTCAACGAAGGTCCAGAGGTCAGCGGTCCGGTTGATGCGGTCGTCGATGAAGATGGCTCAATTACCATCACTCAAGAAGACTTGTTGGCGAACGCGACGGACGTTGATGGTGACAACCTTGAAGCGGTGAACCTGTCGACCAACGATCCTAATGCAACCATCGTTGAGAACGCTGATGGTAGCTTCACGATTACACCGAGCGAAAACTTCTTTGGTGAAATCGAATTTACTTATGACGTAACTGACGCGATCGAAACCGTCGCTGCGGATCTAAACCTCACCGTTAACCCAGTGAACGACCTGCCAGATGTACCTGATTTGTCCTTTACCACAGAAGACGGCGAAGCTATCACGATTACTGAAGCAGAGCTGCTGGCTCAAGCGACGGACATCGAAGGCGATGACTTATCTGTTGTGAACGTGACGAGCCTAAGCGACACGGTTCAAGTGACAGACAATG
This sequence comes from Vibrio sp. V42_P2S4T144, assembly GCF_009904715.1. Lineage (NCBI taxonomy): Bacteria > Pseudomonadati > Pseudomonadota > Gammaproteobacteria > Vibrionales > Vibrionaceae > Vibrio > Vibrio sp. V42_P2S4T144. The sequence continues at coordinate 19,813 of NZ_WXWS01000317.1, forward strand.
GCGATGGCACTTACACGTTAACGCCAGAGCAGGGCTTCTTTGGTAATGTTGACCTCACGTTTGATGTGAGTGATGGCACCGATGTGGTGGCGGCAAACATCGACTTGAAAGTTGAGTTCGTCAACGACGCACCAGAAGCAGCACCAATCGTGGCAGACGTGGACGAGGATGGCTCTATCCTCGTGACACAAGAAATGCTGCTTGAAAACGCCAGCGATCAAGATGGTGATGACCTATACGCAACGGCACTAGAAACCAATGATCCGAATGCCTCTATCGTGGATAACGGTGACGGCACCTTTACCGTTACGCCTTCACAACACTTCAATGGAGACATCGAGTTTACTTATGAAGTGAGCGATGGTGAATTGAGTGTTGCCAATGAAATGACATTGACGGTGAACCCAGTCAATGACATTCCAATTGTTGCACCTGGCATGTACCACATTGAAGAGGATGGCAGCATCCTGTTCACGCAAGAAGATCTGCTAAGTGGCGCGATTGATATTGATGGTGATGACCTCACCGTTACCGGCATTAACTACTCGGGTGATGAAGGTACTGTAACGGACAACGGTGACGGTACATTTAGCTTCGTACCAGAAGAGCACTTCAGTGGTGACTTGCAGTTCAGCTTTACGGTTTCTGACGGTACGGATGAAGTTGAGCAAGACATTAATGTCCATATCGAAGCTGTGGCAGATGCGCCAGACCTAGTCATCACTGATGGCGACGGTCGAAACGTGGATGACCAAGCGATCTTGGTTGAGCCAGGCGGTATTGTTGAAGTGAACATCGCAGCAGCATTGGTTGACCAAGACTTGTCAGAAACGCTGACTGTGACCGTTGATGGCGTTCCAGAAGGTTCGGTGATCAGCTACGACAACGAAGGGGTACTTAACGATCAAGACAACGGTATCACCAGTTTTAACGATACTGAAATCACGGTTACCTTTGAAGGTGAAACCGCGGGTTACCAAAACGCAGCTGGCTATTACAAAGTTGATGAAGACGGCAATATCACGGGCGTTGAAGTGGTGTACGAAAACGCCTCTCAAGTTGGCGGAGGCGGTGACCTCATTCCGGGACAAGATCAGTTCAGCTTCCAAATCTCGGAAGGGGAAAGCTTCAACCTATTCTTGATTCCTAACGGTCATAACTTCAATGACTTTGCGTCCATGCAAGATGGTCAGTATGAGTTCCGTGCGGCAGATGGCTCTCCTGCGAACATGGATACGGTCGACCCACAACTCGTGTTTGTGGGTGCTGATGGTTCTGAAACCGTGATTCAAAGCCAATTTGGTGATGCAGTCTTCCATGGCGGCACAAGCTCAGAGCTCAACCAAGATGGCATTGAACATACTCGAACTACTGTGAACGAAGACGGTGAACTGGTTTACGGCTTTGAAGATCTCTACGGTGGCGGCGATGCCGATTATAGTGACTTCAACTTCACCATTGATGTAGGTGAAGTGAATAGCCAGATCTACAGCGGTGAAGTAACAGTCGGTCCAGATGGTTCTGTAACGCTTCCAACCACAGCAATTGAACAAGAGCTACAGATTCAATTGCCAGAAGACTTTAACCAACAGCTAGAAATCAATGTAACGGCAACGGCGACAGAGCTATCAAATAATGATTCTGAAACCGTTTCTCAAACCATCTACGTCAATGCAACGGGTGCTCACATTGAACATACGCCTGAAGCATTGCCTGTTTCTGCTGTTGTTGAAGAAGATGGTTCAATCCTAATCACGCAAGAAGATTTGCTCGCTAATGCGCGTGACTTGGATGGAGACCAACTGACAGCACTGAACTTGGCAACGGATGATGAAAACATCACCATCACAGACAATGGTGACGGTACTTACACCTTAACGCCAGATGCGGACTTTAATGGTGACATCACCTTTACGTTCGATGTGTCTGACGGCGATGATGTTGTCTCAACCAACCTTGAGTTATTGGTGTCACCAGTTAACGATGCGCCTGAACCACAAGATCAAGCGTTCACCATTGGTGAAGATGGTGTGCTGACCTTTACTGATGCGGATCTCCTAACAGGCGCTACCGATATTGAAGGGGATGACTTATCTGTTGAGGGCGTCACTTACACAGGCGCGGACGGTGTTCTTACTGACAATGGTGATGGCACATATAGCTTCGCACCAAACGAGAACTTTAATGGCGACGTGAACTTCACTTTCGATGTTTCCGATGGCACGGATACCGTGACGGCGAATATCGACGTAAGCGTGACGCCGGAGAACGATCCACCGGTTGCAGGCAGCACGGCTTACACCGTTCATGAAGACAATTCGATTACCATTAGTAACGAACAGCTGTTGGCTAACTCGTCTGATATAGAAGGCGAAGTGGCGATTGATAGCGTGAGCTACAGCGGTAACGATGGCGTGCTGGAAATCAACGGTGATGGTACGTACACCTTCTCGCCAAACGAGAACTTCAATGGCGAAGTGAGCCTAGATGTTGTCGTGGTCGATGAAGACGGTGCGACGGATTCAACTACCGCAGGTATTACAGTACTTGAGGTGAACGATCCACCAATCGCAGGTGCGACTAGCTACTCAGTGAACGAAGACGAAGTCATCACCATTAGCTCTGAACAGCTATTGGCGAACGCTTCTGATGTTGAAGGTGAAGTTGCGATTGATAGCGTCAGCTACAGCGGCTCCGACGGTATCTTTACCGATAACGGTGACGGTACATTCAGCTTCGCACCAAACGCCAACTTCGATGGCGATGTCAGCCTAGATGTTGTGGTTGTTGATGAAGACGGTGCAACTGCGGCAACTAACGCAAACATCGATGTATTGCCAATCAACGATGCGCCAGTATCGGGCAACTTGGCTTACAGTGTCGATGAAGACAATTCAATTACGCTAAGCCAAGAACAGCTTCTTGCTCAAGCATCGGATGTAGAAGGCGACGCGCTAACCGCGACTAACCTAGTGGTTGACGGTGATGCAACGGTCACGGCAAACGATGATGGCAGCTTCACCATCACGCCTGATGCGAACTTCAATGGCGACATTGATATCACGTTCGACATCAACGACGGCACCGACGCTATTGTTGCAACAGCTGACCTAACGGTTAATCCAGTTAACGACCTACCACAGCCAGAAGATCAAGCGTTCACCATTGGTGAAGATGGCGTCTTGCTCTTCACTGATGAAGATCTGCTTGATGGCGCAACGGATATCGATGGCGATAATCTATCGGTTGAAGGTGTGAGCTACACTGGCGCAGATGGTGTCCTAACCGACAATGGTGACGGCACTTACAGCTTCGCGCCAAACGAAAACTTCAATGGCGACGTGAACTTTACCTTCGATGTTTCTGATGGCACGGATACCGTGACCGCAAATATCGATGTGACAGTCACACCAGAGAACGATCCACCGGTGGCAGGTAGCACGTCTTACACAGTGCATGAAGACAATTCGATCACCATCAGTAACGAGCAGTTATTGGCTAACTCATCTGATGTCGAAGGCGAAGTAGCAATCGACAGCGTGAGCTACAGTGGCGCAGATGGCGTGTTCCAGGACAATGGTGACGGCACTTACACCTTCTCGCCAAACGAGAACTTCAATGGTGAAGTGAGCCTTGACGTTGTGGTTGTCGATGAAGACGGTGCGACGGATTCCACCACCGCGGGTATTACAGTACTTGAGGTGAACGATCCGCCAATTGCCGGCGCGACCAGCTACTCAGTGAACGAAGACGAAGTCATCACCATCAGCTCTGAGCAGCTATTGGCGAATGCTTCTGACGTTGAAGGTGATGTCGCGATTGACAGCGTCAGCTACAGCGGCTCCGATGGTATCTTTACCGATAACGGCGACGGTACATTCAGCTTCGCACCAAACGAAAACTTCAACGGTGATGTCAGCCTAGATGTTGTCGTGACCGATGAAGATGGTGCAACGATAGCAACCAATGCAAACATTGATGTATTGCCAGTCAACGATGCGCCAGTATCAGGTGATTTGGCTTACAGCGTGGATGAAGATGGTTCTATCACTCTTAGCCAAGAGCAACTTCTTGCTCAAGCCAGCGACGTGGATGGCGATGACCTAACCGCATCCAACCTGACTGTTGACGGTAATGCGACCGTTGTTGCGAACGATGATGGTAGCTTCACTATCACACCGGATGCGGACTTCAATGGCGACATTGATCTGAGCTTCGACATTACGGACGGTGATGCAACCATTCAAGCCACTGCCGATCTGACTGTGAACCCAGTGAATGACTTGCCAACGGTTGGTCAGCCAAAGTTTGTTACGCAAGAAGACACCAGCTTCACCTTTACCGAAGAGCAATTGCTGCAAAATGCAGGTGATATCGATGGTGATAACTTAACGGTTGAAAACGTTGCCTCTGACAGCGGTACCTTGGTTGATAACGGTGACGGCACTTACACCTTCGCACCAAACGAAAACTTCGACGGCAACGTCAACGTGACGTTTGATGTCAACGATGGCACTGCAACGGTTCCTGCTGAAGCGAACATTGATGTTCAATCTGTGGTTGATATGCCAGAGTTGTCGATTGCTTCGGACTTGGTGATTGCGTCTGATAACTTCGAGTCTGGCTCGAACGGTTGGAACGCGAACACTGAAAGCTCTCAAGGCTTCGAAACGGGCGACATGCTGGGTCGTATTGGTGGCACTGGCGGTGATGAAGCGGTCAGCAAAACCTACGAGATCCCAAGTGATGTTAATGAAGTGAATATATCGTTTAGCTTCTACGAAATCGATTCTTGGGATGGCGAGTCGTTCCAAATCTTTGTGGGTGGCGAACAGCTAACCACCTTGGAGAACTCCGCGTTCCGTACTCAAGATGGTACGACAACGCTATACGATTCTGACGGTAACGAAGTGGGTGAAGTGATCCACGGAGCTTCTCAACGTGAAGGCTTCAGTGGCTGGAATGACCAAGCTCACCAAATCAATCTGACGGTTCCTGTCGAGGATGGCGAACTACAACTTGGCTTCGGTTCAACCTTGAATCAAGACGTTTGGGATGAATCGTTTGGTATCGACAACATCGAAATCACGGTAGCGGACGCGGATTACCAAATCATTGGTACCGAAGATACACCAGTGCCGCTTGATATCGATGCAGCATTGACCGATACCGATGGTTCAGAAAACCTCGCTATCTTGATTGAAGATGTGCCAGAAGGCAGCTCATTATCAGCGGGTGTTGATAATGGTGATGGTACTTGGTCACTACAACCAGGCGAGCTAGAAGGACTAGAGTTTATCCCTTCTGCGGACTTCAACGGCGATGTGACGTTAACCGTGAATGCAACCTCTACAGATGTTGATACCGGAACCACAGCGACAGCGACGCAAGATGTGACGATTCATATCTCCCCAACCAATGACGCACCAGAAGTGACGGGCGATATCACGGCAGTCACCGCCGAAGACAACAGCATCACGCTGACTCAAGAACAGTTACTGGAGCACGCTCTTGATATCGATGGCGATGACTTAAGTGCGATCAACCTAAGCACCAATGATGAAAATGCGACGGTTGAAATGAACGAGGATGGCAGCTTCACCATTACTCCAAGCGAGAACTTCTACGGCGACATTGAGTTTAGTTACGATGTCACGGATGGCGAAGAAGTGGTTGCTGCTGGTCTTGACCTAACCGTTACACCAGTCAATGACGCTCCAGAGCCACAAGATCAAGCGTTCACCGTGGGTGAGGACGGTCTTCTTACCTTTACAGATGCAGACCTATTAACAGGCGCGACGGATGTAGAAGGTGACAACCTAACAGTTGAAGGCGTGACTTACACTGGCGCGGACGGTGTCCTAACCGACAATGGTGATGGCACGTACAGCTTCGCGCCAAACGAAAACTTCAATGGCGACGTGAACTTCACGTTTGATGTATCAGACGGTACGGATACAACCTCTGCCAACATTGATGTGAGTGTGACGCCAGAGAACGATCCGCCAGTTGCAGGCAGCACGTCTTACACCGTGCATGAAGACAACTCGATCACCATCAGTGATGAGCAACTACTGGCTAATTCGTCTGATATCGAGGGTGATGTTGCGATCAGTAGCGTGAGTTACAGCGGTAACGACGGTGTGCTAGAAATTAATGGCGATGGTACTTACACCTTCTCACCAAACGAAAACTTTACAGGCGATGTTAGCCTAGATGTTGTCGTGGTTGACGAGGACGGCGCGGTTGATACAACAACAGCGGGTATTATCGTTCTTGAGGTGAACGATCCACCAATCGCAGGTACAACCAGTTACACCATTGATGAAGATGAAGTCATCACCATCAGTGCAGAACAGTTGTTGGCAAACTCTTCCGATATTGAAGGTGAGGTAGCACTAGATAGCGTGAGCTACAGTGGCAGCGAAGGTATCTTTACCGACAATGGTGATGGTACGTTCAGCTTTGCACCAAACCAAAACTTCAATGGTGAAGTGAACCTTGATGTTGTAGTCGTGGACGAAGATGGTGCGACCGCTTCGACGACGGCAAACATTGATGTTCTGCCAATCAATGATGCCCCAGTATCGGGTGACTTGGCTTACAGTGTCGACGAAGACAACTCAATCACGCTAAGCCAAGAGCAGCTTCTCGCTCAAGCAACGGATGTAGAAGGTGATGCACTAACCGCTTCCAACCTAGTGGTTGACGGTGATGCGACGGTTACGGCTAATGACGATGGTAGCTTTACCATTACGCCCGACGCGAACTTCAATGGCGACATTGATATCACGTTTGATATCAGTGATGGTTCTGACACCTTGGTCGCGACGGCAGATCTAACGGTTAATCCAGTTAACGACCTACCACAGCCAGAAGATCAAGCGTTCACCATTGGTGAAGATGGCGTGTTGACCTTTACTGATCAAGACCTGTTGGATGGTGCAACCGATATCGATGGCGATGACCTATCGGTAGAAGGTGTCACATACACTGGCGCGGACGGTGTTCTTACTGACAATGGCGATGGCACATACAGCTTCGCACCGAACGAAAACTTCAATGGCGACGTAAACTTTACCTTCGATGTTTCCGATGGCACGGACACCGTGACCGCGAATATCGATGTGAGTGTGACGCCAGAGAATGATCCACCAGTGGCAGGCAGCACGTCTTACACAGTGCATGAAGATAACTCGATCACCATCAGTGATGAACAGCTACTAGCGAACTCATCGGATATTGAAGGTGATGTATCGATTGATAGCGTGAGCTATAGCGGTAACGATGGTGTGCTGGAAATCAACGGTGATGGCACGTACACCTTCTCGCCAAACGAGAACTTCAATGGCGAAGTGAGCCTAGATGTTGTTGTAATCGACGAAGATGGCGCGACGGATTCAACTACCGCAGGTATCACGGTACTTGAGGTGAACGATCCGCCAATCGCAGGCACAACCAGTTACACCATTGATGAAGATGAAGTCATCACCATCAGTGCAGAACAGTTGTTGGCAAACTCTTCCGATATTGAAGGTGAGGTAGCACTAGATAGCGTGAGCTACAGTGGCAGCGAAGGTATCTTTACCGACAATGGTGATGGTACGTTCAGCTTTGCACCAAACCAAAACTTCAATGGTGAAGTGAACCTTGATGTTGTAGTCGTGGACGAAGATGGTGCGACCGCTTCGACGACGGCAAACATTGATGTTCTGCCAATCAATGATGCTCCAGTATCGGGTGACTTGGCTTACAGTGTCGACGAAGACAACTCAATCACGCTAAGCCAAGAACAATTGTTGGCACAAGCAACGGATGTAGAAGGTGATGCACTAACCGCTTCTAACCTAGTGGTTGACGGTGATGCGACGGTTACGGCTAATGACGATGGTAGCTTTACCATTACGCCTGACGCGAACTTTAATGGCGACATTGATATCACGTTCGATATCAATGATGGCAGCGATACTATCGTTGCAACGGCTGACCTAACGGTTAACCCAGTCAATGACTTGCCGCAGCCGGAAGATCAAGCGTTCACCATTGGTGAAGATGGTGTGTTGACCTTCACTGACCAAGATCTGCTTGATGGCGCAACGGATATCGATGGTGATGACCTATCGGTAGAAGGTGTCACTTACACTGGCGCTGATGGTGTCCTAACCGATAACGGTGATGGGACCTACAGCTTTGCTCCAAACGAGAACTTCAATGGTGATGTGAACTTCACTTTCGATGTGTCAGACGGTACGGATACGACCTCTGCCAACATTGATGTGAGTGTGACGCCGGAGAACGATCCACCTGTGGCGGGCAGCACGTCTTACACCGTACATGAAGACAACTCGATCACCATCAGTGACGAGCAACTACTGGCTAATTCGTCGGATATTGAAGGCGACGTAGACATCAGTAGTGTGACTTACAGTGGCAACGATGGCGTCTTCCAAGACAATGGTGATGGTACGTACACCTTCTCTCCAAACGAGAACTTCAATGGCGAGGTTAGCCTAGACGTTGTAGTTGTCGATGAAGAGGGTGCGACAGACTCAACCACTGCGGGTATTACCGTTCTTGAGGTGAACGATCCACCGATCGCAGGTGCGACAAGTTACTCTGTCAATGAAGACGAAGTCATTATCTTCACGGAAGAGCAACTGCTAGCGCAATCAAGCGATGTGGAAGGTGACGTGAGCCTAGAAAGCGTCTCTTACAGTGGTAGCGACGGCATTCTAACGGCGAATGACGATGGCACTTACAGCTTCGCACCAAATGAAAACTTCAACGGTGGCGTAAGTCTCGATGTGGTAGTCGCTGATGAAGACGGTGCAACTGCGACAACCAATGCGAACATTGATGTATTGCCAGTCAACGATGCTCCGGTATCTGGCGATTTGGCTTACAGCGTCGATGAAGACGGTTCAATCACATTGAGTCAAGAGCAGTTACTGGCTCAAGCGGGTGACGTCGACAGCGATAATCTAGAAGCGGTGAACTTAACCGCGGTAGCCAATGCAACCGTTGTTGAGAACCAAGATGGTAGCTTCACGATTACGCCTGATGCGAACTTCAATGGCGATATCGACCTAAGCTTCGACTTGATTGATAACGATGGTGCGAGCGTGGAAGTGGGCGTCGACCTAACGGTGAACCCAATTAACGATGCGCCGCAATCAACGCCAGTGAATATTGCTGGCACCGAAGATACCACCATTCTTATCACGCAGGACATGTTGCTTGCTAACGCGACAGACATCGACAACACCTACGACGAACTGTCTGCTGTCGACTTAGTGATTGATGAGCAATACGGTGACTTGCTAGACAACGGTGATGGCACTTGGGCATTCACTCCGGCAGAGAACTTCAATGGCGATGTGCCAATGTCGTTCGGCGTCAGCGATGGTGATTTAGTTACGCCGGTTGAAGGCAATCTAAACATCGAAGCGGTTAACGATGCACCAGAAGCGCCAACCATCCAGATGCAAGGCGAAGAAGATGTGGTCATGGTGATTGACCCAGCTTACATCGCTGATCAAGTTACGGATCTTGATGGTGACGAAATCAGCGTAGAAAGCATCACGGTTCGTGCGCCTGCAAACGCGACATTAACCCAGCAACCAGATGGTATGTACCACTTGGTAACTACTCAAGACTTCAATGGTTTGGTGGAACTGGGCTACACCGCGACGGATGGTGAAGAAGTGGTTGAAGGCTCGTTGAATGTGGATGTCATTCCAGTCAACGATGCTCCATTCAATGTGGGTAATGCCTTTATGGCAACTGACGAGGATGGCGCATTCACCTTCGACGCTGGCGACCTGATGAACTTGTTCGGCGATATCGACACTGAAAACCTAGTCGTATCACGCATTATCACCGCAGAAGGTGAAGATGGTGGTGAGGTAACAGACAACGGTGACGGTACATGGACATTCACACCAACTGGCGATTTTGCAGGGGTTTCTGACTTGCAAGTCGTGGTAAGTGACGGTGAGTTTGAAACAGTACTTGATGTGCCAGTGTTTGTTCGCCCTGTTGCGGATGGCGCGGTCATCACAACCGACCATGATGGTCCATTAGTCTTCGGTGAAGACGAAACAGGTCACCTAGGCTTGAATGTCGGTCTAATCGACGATTCAGAAACGCTAAGTAACCTAGTGATGACTGGTTTCCCTGTTGGCTTCGAAGTTACGGATGGTGTGAATACCATTACCATTACGGAGCCGGGTCAATACATCGACTTGAACGAGTGGGATATTTCAGACCTGCAAATGACGCCTCCGGCTGACTTTAATGGCGAGTTCTTCGTAACCGTGACCGCAACAACGGTGGATTATGGTGACGAGCCAGAAGAGTTCGAAGATGGCATCGATTCAGGTGACTTCGAAACCCTAGCGGGTGAACCTGTTATCCTAACCGCAGATGACCTAATCGGATTGGCAGAGAACGTAGACGCTGACGCGGGTGATGAAGTGAAATTCGTGCACCTAGCTGATCGCAGCCAAGGTGAAATTGTCGATAACGGTGATGGCACATGGACATTCAATCCAGCACCAGGCTTTACGGGTGAAGCGGATATCGCTTACGTGATTGATAAAGATGGTGTGCTTCATGATGAGCAAACGGGTGTGGTCGTGAAAGAAGACGCACCACAAGATAATGTTTCTCCAGAAATCGACAGCATTTCTACCACAGAAATGGCTGCGGATGGCACCTTGTCGTTCACCAATGATGACATGCTATCTACCTTGAGCGATGCAGAAGGCGATAGCTTGAGCATTGAGTCAGTGAGCCTAATGGAAGGTCAAGGTGTGATAGAGGCCGATAACCAAGGTAACTACCAATTCACACCAGCAGAAGGGTACACCGGAGATGTTCAAGTTGGCTTTATTGCAACTGACGGTGAAAACCGCATTGAGAGCTTCTTTAATGTCGACATCCAAGGTGAAGGTGAAACCACAACCAGCGAAGGCTACGCACTGGCTGATGATGGTTCACTAACACTAACGGAAGCACAGTTGATTGATGAGCTTGGCATTAGCCCTTCTGCAGAAGTGTTGGATGTCGCCGATGCAAACGATGCTGGTTTCTTTGCGAAATCAGGTGATGAAGAGTGGACATACTGGCCGAACGATGACTTCGATGGCAATTTGGCTATGGATGTTCAGGTCAACGACAACGGTGAAGTATCGACTCAGAATCTGAGCATCCAAGTTGCGGACGATTCAGCGCAAAGCGACGAGCCACAAATCCAAACTGCTCAAGCATCATCAGAGCAGCAAGTCGGTGAAGCGCAACAGCCTGAAGAGCAAGCAGCAAACGGTGCAGACAGTGAAGAGGAGAGCGCAGCTGATGTGACTGCAGCACCAGGCGATACCATTTCTATCTCGGTTCCAGATGAGGTCAGTGGTAACGAATCGGTGGATTATGCAGAAATGTCCGGTCTACCTGATGGTGCATCAGTAAGTAACGCGCTGGATAATGGCGATGGCAGCTTCACATTAAGTGGCAACCTGAACCAACCAGTATCGGTTGACTTACCAGAAGGTTACGAAGGTACGAGCGAAATCCAATTCCAAGGTTACGACGAATTGGGCAGCGCAGTAGAAGGTGCGAGTGGCACAGTTGAAGTTGAAGTCGATGATCAATACACCATGCAAGGTTCTGCTCAAGATCAGCAACCAGATATGGCGGGTATGGAATCTGGTGGCAGCGACTGGACAAGTGCGGGAGGTCAAGATCAAGGTGTTGACTTCACGGATGACTCTGGCAGCTTCGACTCGGATACTCAAACGGGTACTGACCAAGGCAACGATTTCGATCAAAGCTCAATGTAACCAGTCCTAGACGAGGGCAGTGTCATTGCTGCCCAAACCAAAGCCATGCAGAGCCTACTTTGCATGGCTTTTTTGTTGGGCTTCTTTCTATGAGCTTTAGAAAAAACTTGGAAATTGAAAAAAGTATTCTTAGCTAGTTTATACCCAAGTAACCTCGAGATGTTAGGTTCAGCGAGAATGGCTTGGTTTGTAGACGCGGCGGCGATTTAAAGGTCTAGTGGGTCTAAATCAAGAATCGACAACAAAGTATACAAACCAAGACAGCTCGCCCTTCGGGAGCGTGTCATTGACTCGGTTTCTGTGTCAAACAACTTGGAAAGAGCTGACTATTACGCTGCGTTGTTTTCCTTGACCCCGAATCAATGACAACGCTCTGAATCCTGCATCTTGAAGTCACTTGGGTATAAGAGTCATTTACAAGGAGGAGCGACATGTACCGGTATGTCAGTTCGCCAAAAGCATCGAAGTACATAGTGCCACCACCACAGCATCGCGAGTTGTCGAGTATCGATGTACCGGAGTCAGAACTTGAGATGCGTGAAATTCTGAACAATTGGTTTGCCGATGGATTGGCGCCCATCATTGAAAATGAGGACAATGACATCTCTGCTAATGAGCAACAGCGCTTTGAGCAGCTCAGCCGCACGGTGGGCGTGTTACTGCGTAATAAAGATTACTACTTCGCCACTAAGCGGATTCTTTCGTTGTGGGAGCAAGACTGCTTAGAAACGACTTACGTTAATTATCTGATTTTACGTAGTGAGCGCATACCATACTTCGAATAAGCCCTATTTATAGGCTTAAAATAGTGGTTTACATGGTTTTCTTAGTAACTTTTGACACCTGTATTTAACATTTTTGTAAACATCGTTATATTTAAGGCTCATCGTTGTCAGGAGTTTATGGATGAACCTTACGATATCAGGGAAGTTGCAGCTCAGTTTTGTGCTGCTAGCCGTACTTTTTATGGCATCAGCGGTATTCACGTATCGCAACGTCACTACCGTAGAGCAATACGCCTCTTCGTTACTTAAATCCGATTTACCGACCGTCGACACCAGTCGCGGCATCCAACAGTCCGTTCAAGCGTCGCTGTCCTCGATTCGAGCCTACATGTTGCTAGGTGGCGATGAAGAGGCGAGCGCACGTCTGAGTGAGGACGTGCGTAATATCATGGCATCTACAGACGAGTCGCTTCCAACGTTGCAGGCGTTGATCTCTGAACAGGATTTTCAAGCGATCCAAAGCCAGTGGGACGCGGTAAAAGTTTCTCTAAACAAGCTGATTGAACTTAGCCACAGTGATGAGAACTTACCCGCACACAACCTCTTTATTAACGAAGCGGCACCCATTGCAGAAGTGGCACTTGACCAGCTTCAAAGCTTAATCAACGAAGAGTCAGGAAACCCATTCGGTGGAGACAGAAAACGTCTGTTCAAAGTTTATGCCGACAGCTATACCTCGCTCGCCAATGCACTGTCTGCACTGCGAGATTTCCTGTTATACGGGCAGCAAGATCATCTAGACAAATACCACGACTTGATTAAATACCACAATCAATCTGTGGCGGAAATCGATAGCAAACTCGACAGACTTACCGATAACGACCAATCACTGTGGTCACTGTTTAAAGAAATGCAGCAACTGTACTTTCCTTTAGCAGAGCAGGTGATTGCATTGCGTCAATCGCCAGAATGGAACGAATCAAACTTGTTAATGGCGAATGAACTGTTGCCAGCAGCGGATGCACTAGACCAAAGTTTAGAAACGATCGTATTGGCTCAGCAAAGTCGTGCTGATCAAAGTGGACAGGGTATTAATCAGTCGATCAAGAACGTACTGACCACTATGTTGATTGCAGCAGCATTAGTTTTGTTTGCCGCAGTAGCGATTTCAAAATACATGGGCAACACCATTGGTCGCCGAGTGAAAAACTTATCGGAGCGAGCCAAGACGATCGCTTCAGGAGATGTTTCTCAGCCTCCGTTAACTGTTGTTGGGAAAGATGAATTGGCAGACCTTACCGATTCGATTAACCGCATGAACCAATCGTTAGCGAGCATCGTGGCAGGGGTGAGTGAGAAAGCGCACCAAGTGGATACCAGCATGGGGGCTTTATTGGAATCGGCGCAAGTCACTTCATCGAATGTTGAACAGCAACAGACCAGCATTGTTGAAATGGGAAGCCAATTGGATGAAATCGCTTTAGCCGCGCGTAACACCCTAGATCAAGCCAATCAATCGGTGCAGAAGCTTTCTGATTCAAAAGGCGAGATTGAACAAGGTCGCGATGCACTAGAGCAAAACAAAGTCACCATGGAAAGCTTACATGGCAGCATTGAAACCGCGAGCACGCAAGTGACGCAGTTAAGCAAAGAGAGCGAAGCCATTGGTCGAGTGACGGAAGTGATTGAAGGCTTAGCAGAACAAACTAACTTACTGGCATTGAATGCCGCGATAGAAGCAGCGCGTGCGGGTGACCAAGGACGAGGCTTTGCGGTTGTGGCGGACGAAGTACGCATGTTAGCGACGCGCACTACTCAATCGACGACAGAAATCAACGGTATCATCAATGCGATTCAACGCTCGACCCATTCGGTGGTTGAGGAGATTGAACACAGTCAATCACTTGCGGAGCAGGGCGCTGAGCACATTGAAAAAGCGGTAACTCGTTTGCTTGTTACTACGGAGCAAATAGGTTCCTTGAATGAACAAATGGCAGAGCTTGCGGCAGCGGCAGAGCAGCAATCTCATGCGACCAATTCGATCACTGGATTGATGTCCGGCATTACTCAATCAGTGGATGAGGTTTCGAATAACAGCCAACGTGCATCAGAAACATCATTGCAAGTAAAAGAGCAAGTTACTGAGCTGAATCAACAGATGGCAACTTTCAAAACGGCATAGATAAGGTTTACGTCTGTTCATCTACTTTTGAACGTTAACCAAATAGTAAAAAAGCCCCAATTCTTTTTACACAAAAAGGATTGGGGCTTTTTGTTGGATGATACGCCGATATTCGTCTACTTGCTCATTGGATTTGGCTATTTAAATCATAGTTAAAACCAAATTCTCTTCACCGAGCCGGAGTCGTAATATGACTCCATCGGCAGCAAATACTGCAAAAGAATTTTTAAACTTTATACCAATCCCAGTAAGAGAATCGTTCGTTACTACGATTGGTATCATCCTTCTAGGAGCAAGATTATGAACAAACAAGTAAGCCTAATTGGTCTAGACAGCGAACAATCAGCACAACTAGCTCAACAACTAAATCAACTGCTAGCGCATTACCAAGTGTTGTACATGAACTCTCGCGGTTACCACTGGAATATTAAAGGTGCGCAATTCTTCGAACTGCACGTAAAATTTGAAGAGATTTACACTGATCTACAAACAAAAATCGATGAGCTTGCAGAGCGTATTCTAACTTTGGGTCATACGCCAGCGCACGCATTCAGCAACTACTTGGAAGCAAGTGAAATTAAAGAACATCAAAACGCGACTTCTGGTGAGGAGTGTGTACAAGGTCTGGTTCAAGGCTTTAGCGTTCTACTTCTAAAACAGCGTGAGATTCTACAAAACGCGGGTGAAGCAGATGACGAAGGTACAGCGGCATTGATGGGTGACTACATCCGTGAGCAAGAAAAATTAATGTGGATGCTTAACGCTTACCTACAAGGTTAAGCAGCGCATCACCCAAGCAATCCTTGGGAACGCATGAAACAATCGGGAATAAGTCATAAGGGGCACGTTGGTGCCCCTTTTTTTGTTTGCGTATTTTATATGTGTGCTTTATTTGCGTGGTAAGGATTGGAAATGGCTCAATAAATCGCTGAGTTCATTAAGCGCCAACGAGGCTGAATCATTGAAAGTTTCTTGATTACCGTGATGAACAAGGCAAGAGGGCATCTGTGCGTTATACGCTGCCTGTAAGTCGTAAAGGTAATCGCCGACATAAAGCACTTCATCAGGCATCAAACGCCACTCTTTCGCCAATACCTGAAGAGACAAAGGGTCTGGCTTGGGCGGGAAGCATTCACGAGTGATGACTCGTTCCACTGAGATTTGGTTGTGTTCTAGTTTGCGCTGCGTGGCGATTTGACAGTTGCGCGTCACGATAGCGGTTTTGATTTCATTTTGATGCAAGTGGGCGAGTAATTCATGGCAGCCAATCATTGGAGCAGACTGCTCAGCATCAGAAATCTCGTAATCAAATATCACGTTATGAGCGTGCTCTCTATGGTGAGGATGCTCAAGTGCGTCGACAAAATCCAATAGATCTTCACTCTGCGGACAACCTAGCTGTTGTCGCAATTCGCCGAAGTTCATATCAGAACTCACCAAGGTGTTGTCTAAATCAAACACCACGGCTTTAATTTTATCGAGCTGTAAAGGGAATGGAATCATAATGACCTCGTACAACTTAACCGAACTATCGTTTTAAAAAACAAAAGGTTATTGTTAAGTTTAGATTCTTCTGCTTAGATTGTACGAAAATAAATCACTAGTACGTCACAAATTAAATAGTCTTAACGATTTTAGTGTTTGATTACCTTTCCTCAAGACGAAAGATTTTGCCGCTGTCGGTAGAAAAGTAGATATAGCCATCGGGGCTGATGGTTATATCTCTTACTCGCTCTCCAAGACTCTCCATCAATCTTTTTGATTCGGTGAGCTTGCCATTATCAATAGAAACCACGTTGATGTGCGCCAGTTTCAATGCGCCTGCGAGGATTTTCCCGTCCAATTCTGGGTATTTATCACCACGGTACAAAATCATATTACTGGGCGCGATAGAAGGGACGTATACCAGCTTGGGATCTTCCATTCCCGGTAACGACTTAGCTTCCCCAACGTCCAACGGTCCCCAATATTCTTTACCATGAGAGACTTTTGCCCAGCCGTAGTTCGCGCCTTTCTTGATTAGATTAATTTCATCGCCACCGCGTGGTCCATGTTCAATCGACCACAGCTGTTTTGTTGCTTCGTCGTAAAACATACCTTGTGGGTTGCGGTGCCCGTAACTCCATATCTCAGGACGAGCTTGGGAAGGTTTGAATGGGTTGTCTTGCGGAACCGAACCATCAAGGTTAAGGCGCACAATACTGCCAGCATGGGTTTGAGTGTCTTGGCCATTATCGCGTTCGCCACGGTCACCGATTGAGAAGTAAACTTTATCGTCTACAAATGAAATTCGACTGCCGTAGTGGCGACCCGTGTCGGTGATGGCATCAGCAACAAAGAGATCGTTCCAACCCACAAGTTGATTGTTTTGCAATTGCGCCGTCGCTAACGCCACCGTATTGCCTTTACTCGTGCGCTTGCTGTAGGTAAAGAAGAGTTGCGGGTTTTGCTTATCGGCATTCGGTGCGAGTGCAACATCCAATAAACCAGCTTGTCCACTGGTGTTCACATTGGGGACGTTAAACAGCTTTTGAGGTTTGCCTGTGGTGATATCCAGCAACGAAACCGTACCGTTCTTTTGATTGACGATAACGCGTTGATTATCTAAGAACTCGATCCCCCAAGGGATCTGAAATCCACTCGCCACTTCGTTGGCGTGGTATTCGGCAGTGTTGGCAGAAAAGGATAAACAAGCGAGTAGGGTAGCAGCAATCGTTCTCATGGTTCCTTCCAATATGAATCGTGTTAATACTTAAAAGCTAACACTAAAAGACTATGTTTGGCAGAGATTCACTTGTATATGAATGTAAAAAATCCCCGATACGAGATCGGGGATTGAATTAAGGCTAGAGAATTGTTTATGTAGCGAGATTACATCGCTTCTTCGAAGATCTTAGAGATTTCTTCGTGAGTTGCTTGTTTAGGGTTAGTGAAACCACAAGCGTCTTTCAGTGCGTTGTCTGCTAGTGTTGGGATGTCTTCTAGTTTCGCACCAAGCTCTTTAATACCTGCTGGGATACCCACATCTTTCGCTAGAGTAACGATAGCGTCGATTGCTGCCGCTGCACCTTCTTCAGCAGACATGCCTTCTACGTTTACGCCCATTGCTTTTGCTACGTCACGTAGACGCTCAGGACATACTTGCGCGTTGTAACGCTGTACGTGAGGTAGAAGAATCGCGTTACAAACACCGTGTGGAAGGTCGTAGAAACCACCTAGCTGGTGTGCCATTGCGTGTACGTAACCTAGAGAAGCGTTGTTGAACGCCATACCCGCCATGAACTGTGCGTATGCCATTTGTTCACGAGCTTCTAGATCTTCACCGTTTTTCACTGCTGTGCGTAGGTAAGCTTGGATAAGCTCAATCGCTTTGATTGCTACTGCATCAGTGATTGGTGTTGCCGCGATAGATACGTAAGCTTCAATCGCGTGAGTTAGGGCATCCATACCTGTTGCCGCAGTTAGCGAAGCAGGTTTAGCGAGCATTAGCTCTGGATCGTTTACCGAGATAAGCGGTGTTGTGTGCTTATCAACGATAGCCATCTTAATGTGACGCTCTTCGTCAGTGATGATGCAGAAACGCGTCATTTCAGATGCAGTACCCGCCGTCGTGTTGATCGCGATAAGTGGCATCATTGGTTTTGCAGATTGGTCTACGCCTTCGTAATCTGCGATTTTGCCGCCGTTAGAAGCAACAAGCGCGATACCTTTCGCACAGTCGTGTGGTGAACCGCCGCCTAGAGAGATAACGAAGTCACATTCGTTATCAGTAAGAAGTGCTAAGCCGTCGTTAACGTTGCTGATAGTTGGATTTGGTTGAGTGCCATCAAACACAACGGTTGCTACATCGCGCTCAGTGAGAAGGTCTTGAACTTGTTTGACTACACCGATTTGGTTAAGGATCTTATCCGTAACGATCAAACCTTTTTTAAAGCCTTGAGATTGGATGCTGTCTGCTGCGTCTTTCAAACAACCAGCGCCCATTAGGTTTACCGTAGGGATAAAAAATGCACTTGTCATATTGGATAGCTCCGTCGTTATTTTTAATAATCTTTCTTAATTTGCCATTTACTGTCGCACATTCGTTTCCAGATTGAAGTTGATCTAAAGC
>NZ_WXWS01000206.1:0-33666 GCF_009904715.1 Vibrio sp. V42_P2S4T144
CTCCACGACGGATATGGAAGGTCCTTCACCAGTTACTGTTATTAATAGTAAAGACATTGAGTCTAAAGGCTTTAACAGCGCGCAAGACGTATTGAACAGTTTGACCCAAAACACAGGTGGTGTAATGGCTCAAACAGACTCTTTCTCGTTTACACCAGCAGCGCAGTCAGTCAACTTACGTGGCCTTGGCGCGTCACGCACATTGATTCTTATTGATGGCCGTCGTCTTCCTCAATACCCGCTAGCACAAGATGGTACATCTAACTTCCAAGATATCGGCCAAATCCCTGTCGCCGCTATTGAGCGTGTTGAAGTAATGACCGACTCAGGTTCTGCTATCTACGGCTCCGACGCAATCGGTGGTGTCGTAAACTTCATTTTAAAGAAAGACTTTGATGGCGTTTCTGTAAAAGTACGCGCGGGTGACGCGACGGATGGTGGTTACCAAAATGGTCGTTTAGACGTTGTAGCTGGCAAAAACTTTGACGACAAACGTATTCTCTTCGTTGGCCAATTTGCGGGCAACGAAATGCTAAAGCAATCTGACCGAGATGATTGGGCTGGCGATGACGGTTCTAGCCGTTCTCAGCTAAGTGGCTACTCTAGCTACGGTGCAAACTTTGAAGGCGCCAACGGAACACTTCTAACACCAGCTGATGCTGGTTCTTCCTGTAAAGAAGTCGTTGGTGATGCCGCGATTGAACGAGCGGATGGAAAGTGTGGTGTTAACCGCTCTGCATACCGAACATTAAAACCAGAAAACAAACAAGTAGACCTACTTTTACGTGGTGAAATGGACATTAACGACAATGTCACTGCCATGGCAGAAGCCCGTTTTGGCTACAAGTCTACAGAATCTGAATTCGAACCTAACCCTTACAGCGTTGAAGTTGATGCCACTCACTTCCGCGGCGAAGGCGAATACACTCGCCGTATGGTCGAATTTGGACCACGCGAAAGTAACACTGAAGCCGATTCTTTTGGCTTAACCTTAGGCTTGAACGGCCTGCTTGCTGATACGTATGATTGGGACCTATCCGCTGGTTACTCTGAGCAAAGCGTTGAAACAAGCAACCCAGCAATCTTCCTAACTCTCGACCAAGCTGTACAAAATGGTGATGTCGATCTTCTAGGGCCTATCTCTCAAGACGTTGTAGACAAATACAGCGGCACTTCAAGCAAAGAAGCTTACTCAAAGCTTTACTCTGTTAACGGCTCACTGGCTGGTGATTTGGTTGAACTTCCTGCAGGTATGTCTGGCTTTGCTGTTTATGGTGAATGGAACCGTACTGACTACAATGAGACGATTGATGCTACAACAGCAGCTGGTGGTTTCTCTGGCCTAGGTGGAACATCAGGCGGCGGTGACCGTGATCAGATTGGTCTTGGTGTTGAAGCTCTTATTCCTATCATTGAAGATTTAGAAATGACTGTCGCTGGTCGTTACGACCACTACTTCGACGACTCGGCAACTGGTGGCGCATTCACTCCTAAAGTAGCCCTAGCATACCGTCCTACTGACACCCTATTGCTACGTGGTAGCTACGGTCTAGGCTTCCGAGCCCCAGACTTGAAGCGACTATTTGGTGATCAAACTCGAGGCTTTGGTTCTGGCTTTGACCCAGAGCTTTGTACCAATGCTGGTGGTAGCGGCCCACAAGATAAAGATAAGTACCCAGAGTGTGATACTCAGTACTTCGATACGCTTAATGGCCCTAACTCAGAGCTGAAAGAAGAAACAAGTACAAACATTAACTTGGGCCTAGCGTGGGAGCCTGTGGATGATCTTGGTGTAACTGTTGACTGGTACCACATCAAGATGGAAGACGTCGTAACAGCACCAACTTACCAAGACGTAATTAACGATCCAGGTAAATACCCAGGTACTGAAGTCGTTCGTAACCCAGATGGCACCATCAAGTCGGTATCCTATGGTCCAGTGAACCAGTCGTATGAAGAGCGTTCTGGTATTGACCTAGCGATCAAATACGCATACGACACTAATGAGTTCGGCTCATTTAACACGCGTGTTGCTGTAACGAAGATCTTGATTGCTGAATATCAAGAAAACGACAGCGAACCTGTAACGGATGAAAGAGATTTCATGCCTGAATACACCGCAACGTTAAATCTTGGCTGGGCATATGAAGATGTCGCTATCAACCTATTTGGTAAATACCGCGACCGTATGTGTTCAAGCTACGCAAACCGTTACTACTTTGATGACTGTGATTCTGCTAAAAAAGCGGGTTACAAAGCAGAAATCGCTAGTATGACAACGTGGAACCTAACGGCTTCTTACCAATTCAACGAGAGTGGTCGTGTAACTCTTGGTGCTATCAACATGTTTGACAAAGTACCGCCTGCAGATCCTCTAAGCGATACCTCTCCATTCTATGCAACTGGGTATGACGATCCAATCGGACGTCAGCTATACGTCGAGGCATCATACGACTTCTAAAAAATATTTGGCGCGGGTTTTCCGCGCCCTTTTCGACTGACTAAAACACTGACAAGGATGCAACCATGAAATTCAAGGAATTTGGTCTCAGTGCCATAGCTGCAGCATTGCTTACTATCAGTAGTAGCTCTATAGCGGCCAACTCTGGTGCTGTCGTTTCCACACAAGCAAAAGCAAATCAATCTTCAGAAGCTTCACAACAAAAAATCGACAATTATGCCGAAAGTACTGAAGGCATGTTGGCAGAATACAAAGGCTTACTACGTCAAATCGACAGCATGAAAGTCTACAACGAGCAAATTAACCGTATGGTTCAATCACAGCAAGGTGAATTGGACTCATTAAATAACCAAATTGCTCAGATCGATCAAACGGCAACAGAAGTAGTGCCACTAACACTTAAAATGATCGATGCACTCGATGAGTTTGTGACTCTCGATCTGCCTTTCCAGAAAAAAGAACGTAATAAACGTGTCCAAGAACTGCGTCGTCTCATGGATCGCGCCGACGTAACGACTTCTGAGAAATTCCGTAAAGTGATGGAAGCCTACCAAATTGAAGAAGGCTTCTCTCGCTCAATTGAATCTTACAAAGCTAGCCTAGATAGAAATGGGGAAACCGTGACTTACGACTTCCTACGTATTGGTCGCACGGCGCTTTTATTCCAATCTCCAGACGGTGGTGAGACAGGTATGTGGAACCAACAAACACGTCAATGGGAAACATTACCGGAAAGCTACCGCATAGCGGTACAGCAAGGCCTTCGTATCGCGAAGAAGCAAGCGCCACCAGCGCTAATCAAATTGCCTGTATATGCTGGGGAGGAATAAGAGATGAAAGGATTCAAAACTCTAGCCGCTGGTCTACTAGCGAGCTTATTTATGGCTTCAGGCGTACAAGCAGAAACGCCTAAAAACCTATCTGAACTACTCAAAAACGTAAAATCAGAAAGCATCGTTGAGTCAAAAGAGAACAAAGCCCGTGAAGCTGAGTTCAAGAACAATCGCGATAAGCAAGCAGCATTATTGCAACAGGCTCGTGAAGAGCTAGCTTCACAGCAAGCACTGGGCGATCAACTTAAAGCGACATTTGATGAAAACGATAAGCAGCTGACTGAACTAACAGAAACCTTACGTGTTCGCTCTGGTACTTTGGGCGAAATGTTTGGTGTGGTCCGCCAATATGCGGGCGAGTTTAAAGGCTTATTTGCAGCCTCTCAAAACGCAGTTCAGTTCCCAGAGCGTGACGCTCTACTAACGAAACTGGCTGAAAGTAAAGAACTGCCATCAACACAAGAGCTAGAAGCATTCTGGCATACCATTCTTCAACAAGTGGTTGCCTCAGGCGAGACAGCAACAACCCAAGCAACGGTTGTTTATGGCGAAGGTAAAGAAGCGGTTCGCGATGTTACTCTTGTCGGTGAATTTAACGCGATTGCCGATGGTAAGTACGTTACTTATGTACCTCAAACAGGTAAGTTCGAAGAACTCTCTCGACAGCCTCGCACCAATATTACGCGTCATGTTGCAGGCTTTGAGTCAGCGTCAAACAGCTATGAGCCACTGTTTATTGACCCATCCCGTGGTGTAATTCTGTCTCTACTTGTACAAAGCCCTACCGTTCAAGAACGTATTGATCAAGGTGGCATTGTAGGTTACGTCATCCTTGGTATGGGTGCAGTTGGCGCTATCATTGCTCTAGTTTGCTTCCTACGCCTTCAAGTTATTGGCGGTAAAATGCGTAAGCAAGCGAAATCAGAAACCGTGATTCCTGGTAATCCTCTGGGTGAAGTTATCCAAGCTTACCAAGAACACAAAGGTGACAACCTTGAAGATCTTGAAGCGAAACTGGACGAAATCATCCTACGTAACGCACCGAGCATTGAACGCTTTATCAGCTCAATCAAACTGTTCGCTTCTGTAGCACCACTTCTAGGTCTACTGGGTACGGTAATGGGTATGATCGGTACGTTCCAAGCAATCACACTATTTGGTACAGGTGATCCTAAGCTAATGGCTGGCGGTATCTCTGAAGCACTTGTTACTACGATGCTTGGTCTGGTTGTCGCAATTCCTCTACTGTTCCTGTACACCATCGTACACAGTAAAGGTCGTCGTTTGGTTCAAACTCTTGAAGAACAGAGTGCAGGCTTCATCGCTCGCTATCAGGAAAAACTACATAAAGCCGAAAGCTAAGGAGGCGTTATGTGGTGGTTAGTTGGAGAACTTGAATCAATTAGGCGCTTCTTGGGAATGGGTGGCGATGTACTCGTCGCCATCTTCATCCTCAGCTTTATGCTGTGGGCAGTATTGTTAGAACGTTGGTTCTATTTTGCTGCCGTCGCTCCAAAAGCCATGAAAAAAGCCGTTGGCTCATGGCAGGGGCGATCAGAGCACCAGAGCTGGAACGCTAAGATGATCCGACAAGAAATTGTTTCTCGTCAGGACATTGAGAATAAAAAGGGCCTGCCAATCGTGAAAGTGTTGATTGCGCTTTGTCCCTTACTGGGTTTGCTCGGCACCGTTGTTGGCATGATCCAAGTATTCGACATCTTAGCGGTAACAGGAACAGGAAGCCCTCGAGCAATGGCCTCGGGGATCTCAAAGGCAACAATCCCAACTTTAGCCGGGATGGTGGCTTCTCTATCAGGACTGTTCTTTAGTTCACGTCTTGATCATTTAGCCAAAGTCACAACGCAAAAGCTGGAAGATAAGCTAAAGCATATTGCCTGAGTAAATGGAATTAGAGGTATAGGTCATGAAAAGACGCTATAGCAGTGATAGCAGTGATGAAACCGCTATCGATATGACACCGATGCTCGACATCGTATTCATCATGTTGATCTTCTTTATCGTAACAACATCGTTCGTAAAAGAAGCAGGTCTAGAAGTAAACCGCCCGACGGCAAGCTCTGCGCAAACCGTGAAAAAAGGTAACATCATGGTCGCAGTTGGTGCGGCGGGTGATGTTTGGGTTGATAAACGCCGCATCGAAGTGGACGCGGTTCGCGCGAATATTGAACGTCTTCGTGCAGAAAGCCCTGATGGCGCAGTTGTTATCCAAGCCGACACAGAAGCAAATGCTGGCGTAGTCGTGAAGGTTATGGACCAGATCAAAATGGCAGGTGTAGAAAGCATCTCCATTGCCGCAACCAATAAGGATTAAGCTTATGCGGTATCTGGCCTCAATTGCACTGGCGCTCATTGTCTCCCTCGGGTTGTTCTGGGGGATGGACAAGCTAGTAAACAAAGAGCGCCACGAGTTAGTGTCGAATGATGACCTGCGTATGGTCGAGTTTATTCGCATTAAACCAGACGAAAAAATACAGGAGAAAAAACGCGAACTTCCAAAGCCACCACCGCCTAAGCGTCCGCCGCCGCCGCCAGAAATGAAAGTGACAGCGACAGTAAAACCGGTGATGGAGCAGACCCCAATGGATATGCCAAAGCTTGACCTACCCGTAAATGTTACAGGTGGTTCGGTGCTTGGACATTATAGCCAGGGTGGAGGTGCGCAACTCGCGGGTAGCGGAGGTCCAACACCTCTAGCGACATTCCAACCTCAAATGCCTAGGAAGGCTGCGAAAGCAGGAATAGAAAAAGGGGTCGTCTTATTAGAGTTTACTGTAAACGCACGTGGTGCCGTAGAGGACATCAAAGTTCTTAAAGAGCAACCACGACGCTTAGGCCTCGGTCGAGCGGCAAGAAAAACAGTCTCTAAATGGACATTTAAACCAAAATTGGTTGACGGGAAACCTGTTAGCTCGCGCCTATCGCAAGAAATAGAGTTCTCAACCAATTAAGGAGTCACGATGAAAAGTTTATGGAAAAGCAAAGTGGCTTCTTTAATTCTCTTCGCAGGAGTGGCAATGGCCGCTCCTACGATGGCAAAAGAAGCTCCTCAGTTATCAGATCGGACATTTCGAACCGTTAACAAAGTGCAAGAGTTGATCGCAACTGAAAAATATTCAGCAGCGAAAGAAAAACTAGCAAGCGCTTTAGAAAGCACAAGTTCGAAAAAATACGACCGAGCAGTTTTACTTCAGCAGACTGGCTTTTTGTATTCGCTACAAGACAATTATGTGCAAGCAGCAAAATACTTTGCCGAAGCATTACAGCTCGACGCACTTCCCGTTCCGGTTGCTCAACAAGTTCGCTACAGCTTGGCTCAGCTTTACCTAGCTGAAGAAAAGTATACGTTGTCTGTAAAAACGATGAAGGAATGGTTCAAGGTTGCAGAAACAACCAAAGAGAAGCCTCAAGCTCATGCTTATATCACGTTAGCGAGCGCTTATGTTCAGTTGGAAGATTACAAAAATGCAATCCCGCCAACCAAAAAAGCCATCGCGATGAGCAAGAGCCCAAGTGAGTCTTGGTACTTAATTCTCGTTGCATCTCACTACGAGTTAGGCCAGCTGAAAAGCGTTGCCAGTGTACTCAAAACTCTGACTTCAAAGTACCCTCAGAAAAAGCGTTACTGGATGCAACTTTCTGGTGTCTACATGGAGCTAGGTCAAGAACGCAACTCTCTAGCCACCCTAGAAATGGTTTACAAAATGGGGAAACTAGAAGGAGAGAAGGAATATTTACGCTTTGTAAACTTCTTGGCTTATCAAGGTATTCCATATAAAGCAGCCAAAACTCTTGAAAAGGAAATGGCAGCTGGAAACATTGAAAAGACGAAGGAAAACTATGACCGCCTAGCCAGTTTCTGGCAGCAAGCTAAAGAGCTAGATAAATCAATTCTCGCTTATAAAAAGTCATATAACCTCGCTCCTTCTGCTAAAACGCAAATTCAGATTGCTCGCTTAATGATACAAGACAAGCAGTATTCTGAAGCAACTCGTTTTGTAGAAAGCGCGACATCCAGTGCCTCTAGAGAGCAAAAGGCAGAACTTGAATACATTCGCGGGATGGCCTATTTCGAGCTTAAGCAGCCACAAAAGGCCTTGCAGGCGATGAAAGGCGCTGCTCAATCGCCAAAATTCAGGTCAACCGTTAGCCCTTGGATAAATTTCCTAGAGTCTCAAGGATAATTCGAAGATTAAGTGTGAGTCAGTCGCACGCCTGGGGAAGTGAAAGCTTCCCCTTTTTTCCGTCTTATCATTATTAACCCCTATTTTTAACCAGAGTCACTCACGCAAGCCAAATCGGGACTCTAAACCTAAAATCAGCACACTAAACGGTTGTAGAAATGGTTTTAATAACAGAGTGCGCGGATGGTAAGTCCTGTATCACGCTCCTTCTTCGCTGTTTAGGAACACTCTGGCGTAAGTAACTATTTCATCAGAGACGATCACAGACAGAAAGATCAACTGGTAACAAAATAGAGATCATGATACTCTTCGCCTCCATTTTTCTGGCGGGATTATCACCAATATCCACCCCTTTGGTGGTTGATTTCTCAATGCCAGTACTATCGTTATAAGAATGTCGAACTTTCCTTCGGCACTCAATCAATCCAATCAAAAGTGGAACAGTACAATGGGCAAAGGTACTCTCTATATCGTATCTGCACCTAGCGGCGCAGGTAAATCTAGCTTGATCTCAGCGATGTTGGAACGCAACCCAACCTACGCAATGAAAGTGTCTGTGTCTCACACCACGCGCAACATGCGACCTGGTGAAGAAAATGGTGTCCACTACCATTTTGTAGCGAAAGATGAGTTTGAAGCCCTGATCGCTAAAGGTGACTTCCTAGAATACGCAGAAGTGTTTGGTAATTATTACGGCACATCTCGTGTATGGATTGAAGAAACACTAAATAAAGGTATCGACGTTTTTCTAGATATCGACTGGCAAGGCGCACGCCAAATCCGTGAACAAATGCCAGAAGCCAAAAGCATCTTCATCCTGCCACCATCAAACGGTGAGTTAGAGCGTCGCTTGAACACTCGTGGTCAAGATAGCGATGAAGTGATCGCAAAGCGTATGGCTGAAGCCAAGTCGGAAATCTCTCATTACAACGAGTACGACTACGTGATCGTAAACGACGATTTTGATACCGCTTTGATGGATTTTAAAGCTATCTTGCGTGCTGAAAGATTGAAGGAAGAAAAGCAAGCTGCTAAATATAAAGGTATGCTTGACGCGTTGTTAGCAGAGTAACTTCAAAAAAGTCACGCTGTAAAACATAAAAGAATTTCCCGTTTTTTGCCCAGTGCGAAAAACACAATAAACTACCTGAGAAAGTCCACAAACGGTGGCTTGTCTAATTGCTAGTAAATAAAGTAGTTAGGTTGTATACTTTCTCGTCATTCTAAAATTTTAGTTAACTATTTGGAGTCCTCATGGCACGCGTAACTGTTCAAGACGCTGTTGAAAAAGTTGGCAACCGTTTCGACCTAGTACTGATTGCGGCTCGCCGCGCTCGTCAAATGCAAACTGGCGGTAAAGATGCACTAGTGCCAGAAGAGAACGATAAGCCAACGGTTATCGCTCTACGCGAAATCGAAGAAGGTTTAATTACTAAAGAAGTTCTAGACGCTCGTGAACGTCAAGAACAGCAAGAGCAAGAAGCGGCAGAGCTAGCGGCAGTAAGCAGCATCGCTCACAACCGTTAATTCTGACTTTAGAATTCAACAACCTCCCGGGCCTATAATTTGTATCTATTCGATAGCCTCAAAGACGTTGCCCAAGAATACCTAACAGAGCCTCAGATTGAGGCTCTGCGTCAATCTTATGTGGTAGCGAGAGATGCCCATGAAGGGCAAACCCGCTCTAGCGGTGAACCATACATCATCCACCCTGTCGCTGTGGCTCGTATCTTGGCCGAAATGCGCCTTGATATCGAAACCCTCCAAGCTGCTTTGCTGCATGACGTCATTGAAGACTGTGATGTAACTAAAGAAGATCTCGAAGAGAAATTCGGCAACACTGTCGCAGAATTGGTTGATGGTGTATCTAAACTGGACAAACTCAAATTCCGCGATAGGAAAGAGGCTCAGGCTGAGAACTTTCGTAAGATGGTTCTGGCCATGGTGCAAGATATCCGCGTCATTCTGATCAAACTGGCTGACCGCACGCACAACATGCGTACGCTTGGCGCGCTTCGACCAGATAAAAAGCGTCGTATTGCTCGTGAAACGTTAGAAATTTACGCGCCCCTCGCTCATCGTCTTGGTATTCACAATATCAAAACCGAACTCGAAGAGTTGGGCTTTGAGGCGCTATATCCCAACCGCTACCGCGTACTGAAAGAAGTGGTTAAAGCCGCACGTGGTAACCGTAAAGAGATGATCCAACGCATTCACAGCGAAATAGAAGGCCGTCTGCAAGATTTTGGCTTGAATGCTCGCGTCGTTGGTCGTGAGAAAAACCTGTTCTCTATCTACAACAAGATGAAAACCAAAGAACAGCGCTTTCACACCATCATGGATATCTATGCATTCCGAGTCGTTGTTGATACCGCTGATACTTGTTATCGCGTTTTAGGCCAAGTACACAGCTTGTATAAGCCACGTCCTGGTCGCATGAAAGATTACATCGCGGTACCAAAGGCGAACGGCTATCAATCGCTACACACTTCCATGGTTGGCCCACACGGCGTACCTGTTGAAGTTCAGATCCGTACTGAAGATATGGATCAAATGGCGGACAAAGGTGTCGCGGCACACTGGTCTTACAAAGACAAAGGCGACAAGTCTGGCACCACTGCGCAAGTGAAAGCTCAGCGTTGGATGCAAAGCCTGTTAGAGCTACAACAAAGCGCGGGTAACTCATTCGAATTCATTGAAAACGTAAAATCCGATCTTTTCCCAGATGAGATTTACGTCTTCACACCAAAAGGTCGTATCGTTGAATTGCCTTTAGGCGCAACGGCTGTCGACTTTGCCTATGCCGTACATACCGATGTAGGCAACTCTTGTGTTGGTGCTCGTGTTGACCGTAACCCTTACCCATTGAGTAAGGCATTGAAAAACGGTCAGACGGTGGAAATTATCAGTGCCCCTGGTGCGCGTCCGAATGCGGCATGGCTAAACTATGTCGTGACTTCTCGTGCCCGCACTAAGATTCGACAAGTACTGAAAACGATGCGTCGTGAAGAGTCGATTACTTTAGGTCGTCGCCTACTTAATCACGCACTTGGCCGTCACTCGATTGATTCAATTTATCCAGAAAATATCCAAGAAGTCTTGAATGATCTTCGCCTAGAAAGCATCGATGATTTATTGGCTGCTATTGGATTGGGTGAGTTGATGAGCATTGTGATCGCACGTCGTCTCCTTGGTGACACCGAAGAGCTCACGACAACAAGTTCAATCCCAACGGACTCGAAGAAGAAGCTTCCGATTCGTGGCGCAGAAGGCTTATTGCTGACGTTTGCAAATTGTTGTCATCCTATCCCAGATGATCACATTATTGCTCACGTATCGCCTGGTCGTGGTTTGGTTGTTCACCGAGAAACATGTCCGAACGTTCGTGGTTATCAGAAAGAGCCAGACCGTTATATGGCTGTCGCTTGGTCTGAAGACTACGATAAAGAGTTCATTGCTGAACTTAAAGTCGACATGCTTAACAACCAAGGTGCTCTTGCAGAACTGACCAACGTGATCTCGAAAACAGGATCAAACATTCATGGCCTTTCAACGGAAGAACGTGATGGTCGTCTATACACTGTGACTGTGCTGTTGACGACGAAAGATCGTGTCCACCTTGCTGGTATCATGCGTAAGATTAAGGCAATGCCTCAAGCAACCCGAGTCAGACGCAGAAAGAACTAACCTCTATCGCCACCTACTCTGTTAGGTGGCGATTTTTTATACCTCAATAAATATGAACCTAGAACGTTACAACCGTATTCACCAAGTCCTAAAAACTCGCCAAACTGATCTGACACTTTGTCTCGAAGAAGTACATAAGCCAAACAACGTCTCTGCTGTGATCCGCACCGCTGACGCGACAGGCTTACACAAAGTTCACGCAATTTGGCCAGACAAAATGCGTACGCTGAGCCATACCTCAGCTGGCGCGCGTAACTGGGTTGAAGTGGATACTCACGATTCGATTGAAACTGCGATTACCGAACTCAAAGCGCAAGGTATGCAGGTTTTGGTGACCAATCTTTCGGACACCGCCGTCGATTTTCGCGAGATCGACTACACCAGACCAACGGCAATCATTTTAGGCAGTGAAAAAGTTGGCGCTTCGGAGCAAGCCAAACAGCTTGCCGATCAAGACATTATTATCCCAATGGTGGGCATGGTGCAGTCACTAAACGTATCGGTTGCCAGTGCCGTAATTTTGTATGAAGCGCAACGTCAACGTGAAGCCGCAGGCATGTACGACCGAGAAGAAAGCGCTCTGCCTAAAGAGACAATCAACCGTATTCTCTTTGAACGTGGTCACCCAGTGCTGGCAAAGGTCGCGAAACGAAAAGGGCTCGTTTACCCACCACTCGATGAAGAAGGTCAAATCATCGCCGATGACGCGTGGTGGCAAGAGATGCAAAGCAAGTAACAGACTTTCGTCATCCTGAACGGCGGCGAAGGAGCGTGGTTCAGGATCTAATTCTCAAATATACAGATGCTGATTGTGTTAACTTCAGCGACATACTTGTTGGAAATAGAATCCTGATGTCGCTAAAGCTCCTCGGAATGATAGGTTATCAGTCAAATCATGACACTAACTAAAGCATGACTATTTTTTCCTGTACAAAAACACAGCTCCATGGTTAACATACTGCTATGTTAACCATTTTCTTGAGCCCTCTATGTCCGCCCAAATGTTATCTGCCGTCCCATTAACCTCCCTTTCTGGAGTTGGCGCGAAAGTCGCAGAAAAACTCGCCAAAGTTGGCTTACATAGCGTTCAAGATTTGCTGTTTCACCTTCCGTTACGCTACGAAGATCGTACTCGTATTTACCCTATTGCCAAACTGCATGCTGGCCTTTGGGCGGCCGTGCAAGGTAAGGTCATGGCAGTCGACACCATCTTCGGTAAGCGCAAAATGCTAACGGTAAAAATCAGCGACGGTAATGGCACTATCACGCTGCGCTTTTTCAACTTTACCGCAGCCATGAAGAACAATTTCACGCAAGGTAAGTTAGTACATGCTTACGGTGAAATTAAGCGCGGTGGCATGGGTTTGGAAATTGTTCATCCTGACTACAAGTTTTACGTTAGCGAGCAAAAGCCCGATGTAGAACAGAGCTTAACTCCTGTTTATCCCACTACAGATGGTTTACGCCAAATCACATTGCGCAACCTTACCGAACAAGCTTTAGCCCTGCTTGATAAAACCGCAGTGCAGGAATTACTTCCAGCTGGGTTGTATGACCATCAAATCACGATGTCGCAAGCGCTGCACACCATTCATCGCCCACCACCAACCATTAATTTAGATGAGTTTGACGAAGGCAAACATCCTGCCCAAATCCGCTTGATCATGGAAGAATTGCTCGCACAAAACTTATCGATGCTGGCGGTGCGTAGCAAAGGTCAGAAGGATTCAGCGCTACCTCTCGGTCCTTGTCATAAACTAAAAACGCAGCTTTTAGCCCAACTGCCTTTCTCTCCTACAAACGCTCAAACCCGAGTAGTACAAGAGATTGAAGCCGATCTAGAAAAACCGCACCCAATGATGCGATTAGTGCAAGGCGATGTTGGTTCGGGGAAAACATTGGTTGCCGCTTTGGCCGCTGTTAGAGCCATTGAGCATGGCCATCAGGTGGCACTCATGGCGCCAACCGAACTATTGGCCGAGCAACACGCTATCAACTTCGCAAACTGGTTTGAAACAATGGGCATTCAAGTCGGTTGGTTAGCGGGCAAACTCAAAGGTAAGGCAAAGGAAGCCGAGCTGGCTCGTATTGCCAGTGGTGAAGCGCAAATGGTAGTGGGTACTCACGCGCTATTCCAAGAGCACGTTGAATTTCATCACCTTGCTTTGGTCATCATTGATGAACAGCACCGCTTCGGTGTCCATCAGCGATTAGAATTGCGTGAAAAAGGCGCAAAACAAGGCGCCTATCCACATCAGTTGATCATGACGGCGACGCCTATTCCTCGCACCTTAGCCATGACCGCTTACGCCGATCTAGAAACTTCCGTGATTGACGAGCTACCACCGGGTCGAACGCCGATTCAAACCGTTGCCATTCCAGATACAAAACGTGACGACATCGTCGAGCGTGTCCGAAATGCCTGCTTAAACGAAAGCAAGCAGGCATATTGGGTGTGTACCCTGATTGATGAGTCGGAAGTATTAGAAGCGCAAGCCGCGGCAGATACCGCAGAAGAGCTTCAACGTAAACTGCCGGACGTAAAAATTGGTCTAGTGCACGGACGAATGAAGCCGGCAGAGAAACAAGCGGTGATGCAAGATTTCAAAGACAATAAACTGCATTTGCTGGTCGCAACGACAGTGATTGAAGTTGGTGTGGATGTGCCAAACTCTAGCTTGATGATCATAGAAAACCCTGAACGTCTTGGTTTGGCACAATTACACCAGTTAAGAGGTCGCGTGGGCCGAGGTTCCGTTGCTAGCCATTGTGTGCTGCTGTACCACTCTCCGCTGTCAAAAACCGCGCAAAAACGTCTCGGAGTACTACGTGAAAGTAACGATGGCTTCGTCATTGCGCAGAAAGACCTAGAAATTCGTGGCCCTGGAGAACTATTGGGTACAAAGCAGACAGGTCTTGCTGATTTCAAAATCGCAGACTTAGTTCGAGATCAACGCCTGATTCCCGAAGTTCAGCGTATTGCGCGTCATATTCATGACAATTACCCGACTAACGCAACAGCGATTATCGATCGCTGGTTGGGTGAGCGGGATATTTACTCCAAAGCGTAATGATTGAAAGCGAGCCAAATGGCTCGTTTTTTAATACGCCAAAAACAAAGCAAACGTTTGCTTTTTGAGTAAATCTCTCTATAATCGCGCACAAATTTTTAAGTGTGTTAGATCACACTCCACCAACCTGAGTTGACTCTGATTAACAGCAATCACAGGTAACGACGTCAACTCCACCCTGCTCTCCCATTCAGCGAGAACTAGGGAAATATTGCGACTAGCGAGACAAACAATGACAACTTCAAACCGATCTTCGGAACTGGTCTATCAACTCAACGATCGACCACCTTTGCCTCAAACCATTTTTGCCGCACTTCAGCACTTATTGGCGATGTTCGTCGCGGTTATCACTCCGTCACTGATCATCTGTCAGTCTTTGGGTGTACCAGCAGACCAAACGAATACCATCATCAGCATGTCTTTGTTTGCGTCAGGCGTGTCTTCGTTTATTCAAATTCGCACCGTTGGCCCAATTGGCTCTGGTTTGCTCTCTGTTCAAGGCACCAGCTTTAACTTTTTAGGTCCTATTATTGGTGCAGGCCTATCGCTGAAAGCCGGTGGAGCAGACATCAGTACCATGATGGCTGCCATTTTTGGTACGATTTTAGTCGCATCATTTGCAGAAATTTTTCTATCTCGCGTGTTGGAGCATGCCCGCCGAATCATCACTCCGCTTGTTTCAGGCATCGTCGTCACTCTTATCGGTCTCACACTGATTCAAGTCGGCTTAGTATCAATGGGCGGTGGCTACGCAGCATTAAATGAAGGAACCTTCGGCAGCTTAGACAAACTTGCTCTGGCTGGGACGGTACTTGGATTAATTGTGATTTTAAACCGCTCGAAAAACCCATACATCCGTGTGGCTTCAATCGTGATTGCGATGCTAGTGGGCTACATCATGGCGTATTTTATGGGGATGGTAGATACTTCTCAGCTAGGCGCAACCGAGATCGTAGCACTGCCCGTACCAATGCAATATGGCTTATCGTTTGACTGGTCTCTGTTCATTCCGCTGGTACTGATTTTCTTTATTACCGCACTAGAAGCCATCGGTGATATTACCGCAACATCTGAAGTGTCTGGTGAGCCAGTAAAAGGCCCAGTGTACATGAAACGCATTAAGGGCGGTGTGTTAGCAGACGGCTTAAACTCTGCAATCGCAGCCGTTTTCAACAGCTTCCCGAACTCAACGTTTAGCCAGAATAACGGCATCATCATGCTAACAGGAGTCGCGAGCCGCTACGTTGGTTACTTTATTTCTGGCATGTTAGTGATTCTTGGCTTGTTTCCTGGCGTCGCTAGCTTTGTTCAGCTGATTCCTGAGCCAGTACTTGGCGGCGCAACGATTGTCATGTTTGGTACGATTGCTGCCGCTGGTGTGCGTATTATCTCTCGTGTTGAGCTCGATCGCCGCGCAATTCTGATCATGGCCTTATCCTTCTCAATGGGACTTGGTATCGCACAAAAACCAGAGATCCTGCAATTTATGCCAGAATTTATTAAGAGTATTTTCTCAACTGGTGTTGCAGCAGGTGGCATCACAGCGATCATTTTAAATCTACTTCTGCCAGAGAAACTGGAAGACGAAGATGAACTTCCTCAGGAAGTGAAAGAGTCTTAAGATTATTGAGAATAAGAAAAGCCCAACCTATTTAGGTTGGGCTTTTTGTTTAAAGGGTGCAGGCCATCGACTTACTTGGTAGGAAAGCTGATTTGAGCGATTAAACCGCCTTCACTGCGATTACGCATCACCACAGAGCCTGAATGTTGGCTGATTATACGCTTCACAATCGCCAACCCTAGCCCAGTGCCTTCACTACCGCGAGCGGTGTCACCACGCGTAAAGGGCTCAAATAACCTCGCGATTTGAGAATGCTCGATACCCGGTCCGTTGTCCTCTACTGAAATCCACACTAGCTGCTTATCTGCTGTCACACCAGTGCTGATTTTGACCCAGCCATTACCATAACGTAGCGCATTCACAACTAAATTACTGATCGCCCGCTTAATCGCAATCGCGCTTCCTTTGGCTGGTGGCAAGTTAAGATTAAGATCTGTTTCAATTTCAACCTCATAGCCACCTTCAGAACTGGCAACGTCACTGGCAATCGTACTGATATCAACCGCTTCAAACGATTCTTGGTTCACCGGTTTGAGATAATCCATAAACTGACTGATGATCTCATTACATTCTTCCGTATCGCTAATGATCCCCTCCGCAAGATAGCTGTCCTCAGGAGACATCATTTCTGTCGCTAGGCGAATACGCGTCAGAGGCGTTCGTAAGTCATGGCTAATCCCCGCCATTAATAAGGCTCGGTCTTCTTCTAGCTCTTGAATACCTTTCGACATTTGATTAAAGGCTCGAGTTACAGAGCGAATCTCCGATGCGCCTTTCTCTGCTAAGGGGGGCGGGATCTCACCTCGACCGACGTCTTTCGCGGCTCTCTCTAAAGCCAAAAGTGGACGGTTTTGCAAACGAATAAACAACCAACCACCAGCAATGATCAGCAGCGCCATAATCAAACTGTTACGAAACAGCGGTGCAAAATCTTCTTCTTGCAGCTCAGATAACGGAATACGAATGATGGAGTTCGGCAACTTTTCGATGTGCATCCACAAAATGTAACTTTCATCGCCAAGCAATAAGCGTACTTCTGTAGGCGAACCCAGCTCTTGGCTCATTTCTTCAGACATCAAATCAATCGACATTGCGTGATGAAATTCAATCGCCTTATCGCTGTCAAGGCTGTGAACCGTCACCCCTAATCTTTCTAATAATTGACGCCTTAACGGTGCATCAGACTTTAAAGGTCCTTCATCATCAAGCACCAAATTGAGCTCATGGGCGAGAATTTTATTGAACTGCTGCAAACTCGGCATCAACGCGTAGTTAAAAACGGCGTAGTAAGAGAAAACTTGGCTCGCGAGAAGCAAAGAGATGAACAGCAGAATAGATTGTGTCAGTGAACTTCGGATGCGCATGGAACGTTCCTAGTGGTCCTAATCGCGAAATTTCAGCCTTCAAAGGGAAGGTAATGAAGGCTGAAGTTGCTATAGCCAAGTGCTGGCTATGGAGTGAAGAGGTTACACCTCTTTGCCGTCTGGGACGAAAACATAACCTAGGCCCCATACGGTTTGAATGTAGCGCGGCTTGCTCGGATCGTCTTCTAACATGCGACGTAAACGTGAGATTTGTACGTCAATAGAGCGTTCCATTGCAGAATATTCACGGCCACGCGCCATGTTCATCAATTTATCTCGTGACATTGGCTCACGCGCATTCATCACGAGCGCCTTTAGGACAGCAAACTCTCCAGAGGTGAGTGGCATTGCCTCGTCACCGCGGAACATCTCGCGAGTGCCTAGATTGAGTCGGAACTCCCCGAACTCCACCACTTTTTCTTCCGTGCTTGGTGCACCCGGCAACTCTACAGTTTGGCGGCGTAATACTGCCTTGATGCGAGCCAACAATTCGCGTGGGTTAAACGGTTTTGGCAAATAATCATCCGCCCCTACCTCAAGACCTACGATGCGGTCCACTTCATCACCTTTCGCGGTGAGCATTAAGATTGGCAACATATTGTTCGCGTGGCGTAGACGACGACAAATTGACAAACCGTCTTCACCTGGCAACATTAGGTCCAGCACCATTAAGTGAAAGTTTTCGCGCGTTAGTAGGCGATCCATCTGTTCGCCATTGGCGACACTTCGTACCTGAAAACCTTGCTCAGAAAGGTAACGCTCCAATAGAGCACGTAAACGAGCATCGTCATCAACCACTAAAATTTTATGATTTTCTTGCATTGAAACATCCTTTCAGAAGCGTCTATTGTCGAAAATGTATCACTGTTTTTCCTAACGTGCTCAAGCAAATTGTTACTCTTTTTATCTTAAGCGCTTTATTCTCTCTCTAGCAGGTATTTTCAGCACCTACTATTGACCATAATTCCATTCCAGTTCACGTTTGGCCTCAAGCAGCTCTTGCTGTGCCTCAGCCAGCTTGTGACGTTTTTTCTCAATTTTGTCTGCTTTACCTGAATGCTGAGCTTCGACTAATTCTTCCTCTCGCTCCTCAACTTCTTTAGTCTTTTCTTCCACTTCTGCTTGCAGCTCTTGGCGCAGCTCACCTTCCGAGCATTCATTCTGGATAGCGGAAAGTGCTTGCTCCAAGCCTTTAATGCGATGCTCATTACCTTGCGCTTTTGCATACTCAAGCTGCTGCTCTACCGCTAACTCTTTAGCGTCACAGCCTTTCACTTCATCTTGAGCAAAAACTGAAAGTGAGAATCCTATTGTTAGTGCAGCACTACACATGACTGCTTTGTTCATTTTACTTCTCCGAGAAAGGCACCATGCCTTTATACCAAATATTCTGACGTTGAGACCCAAGTCACTTCTAGTGAACTTCATGAGACTTGAATCAGTGATAAAGCCTCAGTCTTCCGAGGCCGGTTGAGTGTATTCAATTGAGTTGATGAACCACTCTTTTTCACCTTCTGGGGTGCGTACCGTGAACTCTTCATCCACTTGTTTTTTCAACATCGCTCGCGCCATAGGTGAATCGATAGAGATGTAGTCTTTCGCATCGCCATAAATCTCTTCAGGCCCGACAATACGAAACTTTTTCACTTCTCCTGCCTCATTTTCTATTTCCACCCATGCACCAAAAAAGACTTTGCCTTCTTGTTGCGGAGAATAGTCAACGATCGTGACTTCTGGCAGGAATTTACGAAGGAAGCGGACACGACGGTCGATCTGACGGAGTAAACGTTTATTGAAGGTGTAATCCGCATTTTCTGAGCGATCGCCCAGGCTCGCCGCCCAAGTAACGATCTTGGTGATTTCCGGGCGCTTTTCATTCCAAAGGTAATCATGCTCTTGTTTGAGTTTGTTGTAACCTTCTCGTGTAATCAGCTTAGTTTTCAAATTAACTCCTATCTCAACTAAAAAATGCTGCTCTTTGGCAGCATTAAGGAGATGATATACCCAAAGATCCAATGTTGTTCAGGCTTTGGGTATCAAGGTGATAAGGCGGCCAGAGTGTTACTTTTCGTAATCCGGTTTTTGCGTCACGATGTAATTCGTATCACTCGAAACAACCGCGCCATGTTTTAGGAAGTTTTTACCTAAAATCATGCTGTAATGGAAGCGACCTCGGTCCTGTAAGTTGACTCGGATCTTCTTCTCTAATTCGCCAAGCTTAACATGCATTTCAACCACAGGGCGTACGTTCGCTTTCTCACCTTTCTTCGCTTTAATACGCATGACATCAACAACAGGCTTGGTAAACGCCTGTTTCATGCCAAGATCGTTCTCATAGGTAAAGCTCACCATGTCTTTGCCGTCTTTCTTAAACTGCTTGATGTTCTTAGCATTGATTGAGCTTACATCTGCACCCGTGTCTAACTTCACAGGGAAAGACATCCCCTCAACTTCCGCCACTTCGATATGGCCAGCTTTGAAAAGTGGCCTTGCATCTAGTAGATGGTCTGCGCGAGTGTTCAGCAACACACCACCCTTGGCTATGTCATGACCAAAGACGAAAAAAGGTTGAGTGTCACCCTCATCAAGCACATCGAGCGCAAACTTCATTGATGTGTCTTTTCTACCGAGAAGAAAGTCTCCTTCGACAACAGGGCGAACCGCGCTGCCAACCTTGAGCTTTTTCAACACTGGTTTGGTGATTTTTTCTTCTTTCCCCTCATCGTTCATTAAATAAAACGTGACGGATTCATCCTTACCTTTTTCTGTTACTTCAAACCCATTTACACGCAGTAATGGCGTTTTCACAGTAAAAGTGGGGTAAGCAGGGACGGTATAACCATCAATGGTGACCTGTTCTTCTGGTGAAACGACAAGAGGTTTTGATTTGAGTGCGCTTTTGAACGTTTTTTCTACGCCACCCAGTAGATTTTCTCTGTCCGTATCAATAACAAAGTGCTGACTCGCGACGTCCCGACCTAAGCGAATTTGCGAACTGAACTTACTGCGATCACGCAGATACACCAACCAACGTTGAGTTTCATTTTCGCCGACTTTGACGGGTAAATAGACTAAAGGGCGCTCGCTTTTGGTCGTTTTCAGCATTCGTACCAAGGGTAATGTCATTGGATGACGCTTGCCATTCTCGCCCTCTAACATAAAAGAGACTTCGTTATGCTTTTTGTCTACCTTGATGTCCAGTGCATGGACGTTGGTATAACGGCTAGAAGTTGAGATGCTGATCTTATATGGCACACCTTCGACTTCAACCGTCTCTTTTTTGCCAATCATTTTTGCGCTTGGCTGTTCTTGAAGATAATCATAACCAGCGAAGACCCATGCGTTATCATCGAGATAGGTTTTACCAATCAAGATAGGAGAAGAGAATTGCGTACGCTTGGTCAGGTTCACTTCCGTATCAACGGTGTGACCAGCGATTGTCATCGGCATTTTTATTGTCGGGCGTAGGATGGGCTTTTTGCTTGTTCGACTGCGAATCGCGCTCACTCTTTCCAGATCATCGGTAATCTGTATTTCCTTCCCTGTATAAGGGTGAGGAACCGTAAAGCTAACCTTTACTTGATATTGCTTAAAGCTGTCGGCGTCCCACTTTGCCTTCGTACCACCTAAGTCATCGACAATTGCCCAAAGTAACTCGTTATCTTTCAAATCTTGGTAATCTGGGTGTGAGCTACTGACATGGATATTCTCCGCATGCATCGATGTCGTATCTGCACCAGTATCAATCTTGCCAACAAATGGCACCGCTTTTAGTTCCGGAATGTCACTGTAGTAGACGCTCTCCACACGCCCTAGTACCAATTTGTTATCGAGCTGATAAACGGGAGCTTGTGTGGTTCCTGAGATAGATTGCGCCCAACTAAGCGGGGCGGCAAGTAAGGCACTCGTAAGCGCGAACGCCAAAGACATTTTTTTCATCATGATTATCCGTATAAGCCGAGGTACATTTAGTGATATCAACAACCGTGGAATTAGGTTAGTCGATAACTGCGGATATAAGTTCTCAATTTAATTACAGTTTTGACATAAATCTGACTGATGTCCACCAGCGCCCGGTAAATTTTTGCCTCGTTAATTTAAAACATTGCAAATTCTTCGAACGACCCCAATGTTCTATACAACCAAAACCGAATTAAAAGAGAAAACACGGATGAGCCAAGCTATCTGTCGCATGATTGCTCAAGAACTGAATGTTCGCCCAGAGCAAGTCAACGCCGCTGTCACCCTAATTGATGATGGCAACACCGTCCCTTTTATTGCACGTTACCGCAAAGAGGTAACGGGGGGCCTTGATGATACCCAGCTGCGTACTTTGGACAGCCGTCTGTCTTACCTTCGTGAAATGGATGATCGCCGTCAAACCATCCTCAAATCAATCCAAGAGCAAGGCAAACTGACGCCAGAGCTAGAACAAGAGATCGCGCAGGCAGACAGCAAAACTCGTCTTGAAGACTTATACCTACCTTACAAACCCAAGCGTCGTACGAAAGGTCAGATCGCGATTGAGGCTGGTCTTGAGCCGCTCGCAGATCAGCTTTGGAATCACCCACAAACCGAGCCAGAAAGCGAAGCAAGCAAATACCTTGATGCAGACAAAGGCATCGCAGACACCAAAGCTGCATTGGATGGCGCTCGCGCGATCATCATGGAGCGCATCGCAGAAGACGCAAACTTACTGGAAAAAATTCGCAACCACTTAAATCGCAATGCGGAACTGGTCTCACGAGTCGTTGAAGGCAAAGAGCAAGAAGGCGAGAAGTTTAAAGATTACTTCAACCACAACGAGCCCCTAAGCAAAGTGCCATCGCACCGAGCACTGGCGATGTTGCGTGGCCGTAACGAAGGCTTCCTGACATTGGCGATGAACGCTGATCCAGAACAGGAAGAAGGCGCTCGTCAGTCTTACTGCGAAACGATTATCGCCGACCATTATGGCGTAACGCTAAGCAGCGCACCTGCGGATACCTGGCGTAAGCAAGTGATCAGCTGGGCATGGCGCATCAAAGTATCGATGCACATGGAAACCGAGCTAATGGGCGCAATGAAAGAGCGCGCTGAAATCGAAGCGATTGAAGTATTCGCCACTAACCTAAAAGACTTGTTGATGGCAGCACCGGCTGGCCCTCGTGCAACACTTGGTCTCGATCCGGGTCTGCGTACAGGTTCAAAAATCGCGGTTGTCGACTCAACAGGTAAAGTGCTTGCAACCGAAACCATCTACCCTCACCCACCACAAAAACAATACGACAAGTCAGCACAAATCGTTGAGCAGTTGGTGCGTAAGTACAACGTGGATTTGATTGCGATTGGTAACGGTACGGCTTCACGTGAAACCGACAGCTTTGTCGCAGACGTCATCAAACGTGGCAACCTGAAAGTTCAGAAGATCATAGTAAGTGAAGCGGGGGCTTCGGTTTACTCAGCGTCTGAGCTTGCAGCAAAAGAGTTCCCGAATATGGACGTATCACTGCGTGGTGCAGTGTCGATTGCACGTCGTTTGCAAGATCCATTGGCTGAACTCGTGAAAATTGATCCGAAATCTATTGGTGTGGGTCAATACCAGCACGATGTAAGCCAATCTATGTTGGCAAAACGCCTAGATGCGATTGTGGAAGACTGTGTAAATGCGGTTGGTGTTGATGTGAACACCGCTTCTGCCGCACTATTAACACGCGTAGCAGGCTTATCAAGCACCATCGCGCAGAACATTGTCGACTTCCGCGATGAAAACGGTCGCTTTGAAGCACGTACAACCTTGAAGAAAGTACCTCGTTTAGGTCCTAAGGCGTTCGAGCAGTGTGCGGGCTTCCTACGAATCATGGATGGTAAGAACCCACTTGATGCGTCTGCGGTTCACCCAGAAGCGTACCCGGTGGTCAAAGCAATTTCTGAGAAGAACAACAAAGACATCAAAGCACTGATTGGTGATTCAAGCTTCCTTAAAGGTCTGCATGCGGTCGATTACACCGACGATAACTTCGGCGTTCCAACCATTACAGACATCATCAAAGAGTTAGACAAGCCGGGTCGTGACCCACGTCCAGAATTCAAAACGGCGACCTTTGCAGAAGGTGTAAACTCGGTATCTGACTTGGAACCGGGCATGATTCTAGAAGGTGTGGTATCAAACGTAGCCAACTTCGGTGCCTTCGTTGATATTGGCGTTCACCAAGATGGTCTCGTACACATCTCTGCACTGACAGATCGTTACGTGTCTGACCCACGTGAAGTGGTGAAAGCGGGCGACATCGTCAAAGTGAAAGTGATGGAAGTTGACGTGCAGCGTAAACGTATTGGTCTATCGATGCGTATGAACGACGAACCGGGTCAAGACAACCGTAGCCAACGCTCATCAGCAGCGCCGCGTCGTAATGACCAACCGCAGCGTCGTCAGCCTCGCCGTGATGATTCGTCATCGAACAGCGCGATGGGCGGTGCATTTGCTGCAGCGTTTGCTAAAGCGAAAAAGTAATCTTACCTAGGCTTCACCGCTAACGAGCTTTCATAACTAAAAAGAAAACGCTCCAATCAGTCAACCTGCTTGGAGCGTTTTTGTTTGAGTAGGATATTGAGTCGTCATAATACTGCTATCACTTCTGACGGGGTATGGGGAGCGACTGCATGACCATAATGAAACTTGATCACCTTCCTGCGCTTTTCCATTAATCCTTCATTGATCGCAGCATCCAAAATGCGCTTTGGTAAGCGAAAGCGGATCGCGTAGCCTTTCCCCTGGTCTTCACTATACGATTTGAGCGCAAGCAAACTAAAAAGCCGTTCTAGTGTATCTTCCGGCTCTTCTTGATAACGCGTGTCGACTTCCGTTTCCATATCATAATCAGGATGCTCTGAAGGATCCCAAGAAGACTGACGTCGGCGCTTGTCATCACCTTTTACTTTTCGCTCTGCATTGGTTTTGGCCAATGCGACCGTTGGCGTTACAGGCTCTCGGACTTTATTGTCGCGAGCTGCTTGTTCCGTCTGCACATTCACGGATGGGGCGATCAGTGGCACACTTACGTTGGTCGGTGACACAATCATTGCGAACCCTCCTCAGAGTCGCCCAACTCGTCAATATGGCTTAGCTTTATTGGCTAATAAAACCTCACCAGCCTTTATATCGACCACTTTTTAAACAACTTGAGGTATTTCCGTTCGCACTTGCTCAATCGTGAGCAAACTCTCGGATTTGAACACAAAATTCGTCATGTTCGGTGATAAAAGGCGCATGAGAGGACTGATTAAAAACAAACTGCTGGGTATGAGGCAACTGTTCACTCAAATCGTTAGCTACTTTAATTGGCACCAACCCATCTAAACGGCCATAAAGACGCAACATTGGAACAGAAAGAGACGTCAACGCATCGCGCAGATCCACATCAGCAAGGATGTTTAGCCCAACCAACAGCGATTCAGGGTTTGGCTGAGGGCGCGATAGTACCGCTTGCTTGAGCTGTTTAACATCTTTACGCGCTGATGGGCTGCCCATCGCTTGCAACGCCATAAAGCGCTCAATGGTCAGTGAGAAATCTTCTAGCAACTGAGAGGTGAACGCACTCAGTACATTCGGTTGAATGCCGCGCCACGGTTTTTCTGCGGCAAATTTTGGTGAGCTGGCAACCGTAATCAACTTAGCCACGCGCTCGGGCATATTTAACGCCACATGCGTCGCCACTAAACCTCCGAGGGACCAACCAAGCCAAATCGCTTTCTCTGGCGCACCTTGCACCACCAGGTTAGCAATATGGTCTAAATCTTCAGCATGAGATTCGGCGCTATGTCCGTACCCCGGAAGGTCAACCACATGAACTCGGAAATAAGGTTGAAGAGACTCGACTGTCTGCTGCCATACCGCACCATTCATGCCCCAACCATGAAGTAACACCAAATCTGGTCCCTGACCAAATGACTGCCAGTGT
The DNA here is from genome assembly GCF_009904715.1 of Vibrio sp. V42_P2S4T144. Lineage (NCBI taxonomy): Bacteria > Pseudomonadati > Pseudomonadota > Gammaproteobacteria > Vibrionales > Vibrionaceae > Vibrio > Vibrio sp. V42_P2S4T144. The sequence goes on from NZ_WXWS01000206.1 coordinate 25,180, forward strand.
AATTTCGTGCTCATGCTCTCAATCTCTCCCACTTATTTTATTCCCTACGGCTTCAGCCAAGCGTTAGGCTGAGTAAAATATCACCATGAATAAACGCTATGTTATCTCATCACTGGCAAAACATCATGCATCGCGTATTGAGCAGTCAATGCGGCCTGTGTCGGTTCCCTATTCAAACACCAAGCCACACAAATACTCTGCGCTGGTGCGAGCACTGTTTAAAATACCTAACTCCGGTAAAACGATGTCAACGCTGCGGTTTATCATTACAGAAAGAAGAAATGAGTACGGATAGTATTTGTGGTGAATGTCTTTCAAAGCCACCGCCATGGCAAAGGCTATACACGTTAGGCGATTACGACTTTCCCCTTTCACGGGAAGTACAACGCTTTAAAGATCACGGAGAGTCTTGGCATGTAAAAGCATTAACCGAGCAACTGGCACAGCGCATCACCACGCCAGCTCCAATCATTACCAGTGTGCCATTGCACTGGCAGCGTTACCTGCGCCGGGGTTTTAATCAAAGTGATGTTTTAGCCCGACACCTCGCCAAGCAATTGCAGACTAATTTTGATGCGAAGGTCTTTCGTCGAGTAAAGCTCGCCCAATCACAGCGTGGTAATACCAAAACAAGCCGTGAACAAAACTTAAAAGGCGCGTTTATTCTCAATAAGCGCCCTCACTCTTCCCATGTTGCCATCGTCGATGATGTAGTCACCACAGGCAGTACCGTCCGACAATTATGTCATTTACTACTTGAAGTTGGCGTAGAAAGCATCGATATTTACTGCATCTGCAGAACACCTGCTCCTCGTTCTCTCTAGATCGCTTCGCCATGCCTTAGCATCAAAAAGACTAGACCCATACGTCAACAAGAGTAGAATAGCAGCAGTAACCTACAAATTTACTCGGGTATTCGTCGTGTCAAATATTACTATTACAGAAACTGCGCAAACGCATTTCGCTAACCTTTTAGGTCAACAACCTGAAGGCACTAACATTCGTATTTTCGTTGTGAACCCAGGTACACAAAACGCTGAGTGTGGCGTGTCTTACTGTCCACCAGAAGCAGTAGAATCGACCGACACTGAACTCTCTTACAGCGGTTTTTCAGCTTACGTTGATGAGCTAAGCCTGCCATTCCTTGAAGACGCTGAAATCGATTTTGTTACCGATAAAATGGGCTCTCAGTTAACGCTAAAAGCACCTAACGCTAAAATGCGTAAAGTTGCGGACGACGCACCACTGGTTGAGCGCGTTGAGTACGTTATCCAAACTCAAGTGAACCCACAACTTGCTGGCCACGGTGGTCACGTAAACTTGGTTGAGATCACTGAAGACGGTGTTGCGATTGTTGCATTTGGTGGCGGTTGTAATGGCTGTTCTATGGTTGACGTAACACTAAAAGAAGGCATCGAGAAAGAGCTGCTAAACCAGTTCATTGGTGAACTAACCGCAGTTCGTGATGCTACAGAACATGACCGTGGTGATCACTCTTACTACTAAGAGTAAACACTGTCAGAAAATGGGAGGCTTCGGTCTCCCATTTTTGTATCGATACTGAGGTGATGCTGAGATGCTTAGCTCGACTCGTAAAATCCGCTAGAAACTCAGGCGGAGTTCTCATATATTAAGAATCTTACGCATCTCGTAAACGCCAACGACACCAAGGAGCCAGCGTCATGCCGAAACGAACCCCACCAGAGATACTCTCATGCCAGACGGTTGCAAAATCCAAACTGTTTGCTGTGGAAGCGCTCGACCTTCGTTTTTCCAATGGTGAGCATCGTACTTATGAGCGTATGAAGCCAAGTGGACGAGATGCTGTAATGGTAGTCCCTGTAACAGAACAAGGCGATTTATTACTGGTGCGTGAATACGCCGCTGGAACTGAACGTTACGAGCTAGGTTTCCCAAAAGGGCTGATTGACCCAGGAGAAACACCACACCAAGCTGCGGATCGTGAGTTAAAAGAAGAAATCGGCTTTGGCTGTAATCAGTTAACCCCGTTGAAACAAGTTATCCTCGCGCCATCTTACTTTTCGAGCAAAATGACTCTATTTTTAGGACAGGCGCTTTATCCAGAGAAGCAAGAAGGCGATGAGCCTGAACCACTGGAAATTGTGCGTTGGCCACTTGCGCAAGCCGAAGAGTTATTAACTCACATGGATTTCTGTGAAGCACGAAGCATCACAGCGCTAATGTTGGCACTGAAACACTTACCAAACACCACTCACAAGCATAACCAATAACGGTCATTAGAACCGAATAACACTGTGAGTAAGGACTATCACTTATGCCAATGACAAAAGATCTATCTCACCTACTTCCTCAAGTCATCGAGATTGCCCGCAGTGCTGGGCAAATGATCCTCGAAATATATGAAAAGAAGCAATACGAGGCCTACACCAAAAGTGACGAAACTCCCGTAACAAGTGCGGATATTGCAGCTCACAAGTTCATCACTGAACGCTTGAGTGATCTGACGCCTGACATTCCCGTGTTGTCAGAAGAAGACGCAGACATAAGCTTAGAGCAACGCGCTCAGTGGGAACGTTATTGGTTAGTCGACCCTCTTGATGGTACTCAAGAATTCATCGCTCGCAGTGGTGACTTTGCCACTATTATTGCGTTGGTCGACAACAATCGACCAACCATGGGCGTCGTTTACGGCCCTGTATCTGGCGTGACTTACTACGCTTATAATGGCAAAGGCGCCTGGAAAATTCCCGACATGTCGGACAGCGTCAAAATCCATACACACAAACACGAACAGCCAGAGCAAAGCATCGCAATTGCTATTAGTCGTCGCCAAGACATCAATCGTATTACTAACCGTATGAGCAGCGCCTGGAATTACGACTTAATACCGCTCGGTTCTGCAGCATTGAAAGCATGCCTCGTCGCGGAAGGGGCGGTAGATTGCTATCTCCGACTAGGTCCAACAGGTGAGTGGGACACCGCTGCGACACAATGCATTGTTGAAGAAGCTGGCGGACGTATTCTCAGCACGCAATTAGAACCGCTGTCATATAACGAGCGGGAAACACTAGAAAACCCGAACTTTATTGTTCTTGGTGATGCGGATTTACCTTGGAATGAGATTTTACAACGCAAAGATTAAGCGCCCTATCGGTAAAATTTAGAGCACAAAATTCTAGCAATAGAAAGGCCACGAATATCTTCGTGGCCTTTTCTTTTTGCCCTTCTGTACAGCACTTGGAGTATTTGGCCTACTATGTTCCAATTGCCTGTAAAGCTGAACGAAAGAAAATAAATCAATTAAAAATCATGGTTTTAAATTTCCATTCATTCCCAATGTACAGCGAATAGAGGTTTTAGCTTACGATGATCCAAAAGCAAAAAGAGCTGCACAATAGCAGCTCTTTTAAGATATTGGATTTTGTCACGATAGGTTAGAAGCGCCCTTGGTAATTAAACTCATATTGACCTTGAGCATTCGGCTTACCCAGCCATTTCAGTTGCTCCCCCATGCTGGATGGGAACTCTGCACCAGGTTTGAACCACGCTTTGGTTGAGTACCGTTGATTAGGCATCAGTTCAGCGGAAAACGCCGCAGAGACTTGTTTGCTGCTCTGCTCACCAGTTGCCGTCAATACACTATCCTGACAGTTTATATCGGCAATCACAGGACCGAGATCTAAGCTGCCAACGGGACTTTGAATACCACTGGCATTCCATACTAAAGTGCCTTCACCGTCCTTACACCAAGGCGCAGCATAAGTCGCATGACGAATATTCAGCTCAAGCTGCCCATCAACACCAACAGGCACAGGGAGGCGCGCTTGCTCAACAACTTTTACCGCCGGAATCGAGGCAACTAAGTTTTTGGCATAAGGGCCATCACTTAAGCTATAGCCGACAGAACCGCGCCCACGAACGTCCATTTCACTACCACGACCAAAGCGCACAGCAAACTCAGCTTTACCTGTCAGTAGACTCGACCATTGGAAATCCCAATTAACTTCTCCAAGGTTCTGGCGCTGCCAACGAATACTAGAAGCTTGACCTTGCCATACCGAACCGTTGGCTCCTTGAATGTCCAGGCCTCTCACTGTTGGTGCTTGTTGTAACACCCAAGAGACTGGTAATCCCATTAAAAGACTGACTGAAAAAAAGACGATAAAGATAACAACGTAAAGTACTGCTCGCTTCACCTTAACCTCGCTTAAACTGAAGGCGGTTTACATCGATCATGCCCGCTTGCTCTGTTCGGTCGATATCTAAAAATTCGACTTCAATACCCTGTTGCTCTTTCAAGTAACGTAACCAATCCACTAGTTGATTAAACGCGAGTGGTTTGATCCACACTTGAACGCTCTCATTACGAGGTTGTACTCGAATCAACTCAACTTTATAACGACGAGCTGAAGAAGAAACCAACTGATTCAACGGTTGACTAGAGTAGCTCACACCGCTGCTTTTTCGCAGTGCAGTGATGCCATCCGCTTTATCTTGTACCCAAGCTAGCAACTGCTTTTCACTTTGAATACGTGACTGAGCTAGCTCCGCACGTTGACTCATTGGCTGTAATAAACCCCAATAAATAATACCGATAACGGCAATAGCGCCACATCCCATGACCAAACGCTGCTCACGCTGCGAGATGCTGCTCCACCAAACCTGAGCTTGAGAAATTAAATTTTTCATCATCACCTCACAAACGCTTCAAAACAAAGCTGCCAACCACAACGTTATCGCTACGGTTCAACTGACCTTGCTCAACATTAAACTTCTCTGCCAATTTCACACGAGCCTGCTCAAAAGGTTGGAAGTCTGAACTACGAGCCTGAATACGTACTTCGCCACGTTGTCCGTCGTATTTAAAGCTAGTGATCTCCAAGTCACTGACCTGACCAAGCGTCGCGGGTAATGCCGCCAACCATGACAACATTGCCTGCTGACCACTTCCACCAGATAAGCGGCGCTCTTCATCATCCATTTGTCGTTTGAGGTAACTAACGGTAGGAATGCGTCGTTTATTTGGGAACACCTGGCGGAAAATACGCTCACTCTCCTCACGATACGCTTGAGCTTGTGCTTCGTACTTATGGACCACGAGCAACTGCTGCGCAACCATAACGACGATAAGCACCCCCGCAGCAATGGTGGCTTTTTGCCAGAGCTTCCAGTATTTACCCCAAGAAGATTTCGGCTTGAAGCTCCCAGTCAGCAAATTGACTTTGCTTTCTGTCACCCCCTTCGCCAGTAAAGCCATCGTCATTTCTTCTGGTTGCGGATCCCATATTTCAGGTAACGCAGATTCCGGGACCGAGCTAAAGCAATCGAGCTTCCAACCTTCATGATTTTGTAGATAAGAAGAGAGGTAAAGGTCTAACCAAGAAGCGTCGACAACCGCGCCCTCTGTCGCAGAGTGACGAATTAGCCATTGCTCGCCAATCATTGCAGCACTGCTGTGATCTCCACGAACCGGTAACGCAAGCACATCGGGTAAAATGCGTTTAATGGCGATACCTTGGCTTGAGAAACGTTGCAGTACAGCCTGAATCCAAGCACGTTCAACTGCGCAAATCTGCGCTTTATCCGCTTGTTTACCCAACACGCTAAAGTGCAGGCCATCAACGTCCTGAGCAACTTCGTCTTCCACTAAGTACGGTAACATAGCCTCGAATTGGCGTGTTGCACCAGGTGGTATATCCACTTGCGTCAGGACTACATCATTACTCGCCAACAGCGCCACAACTTGGCGCTGACCAGCATATGAGACCAATTCATCTAAGTGTTCCCACCCGGCGATTTCACCGCTAGCAATCACTTCCTGTTGATCTGTCGACCACACCACCCAAGGAATGGTACTTTGTTGTTCGCTACTCAGCCGAACGGTCAGAAACTCGCTCACTGATCCCTCCAAAACGACGGCGAACTACGGTCACCGTTTCTCTATTTGTACTTTGCAAAAGGCTTCGGATACGTACACGTGATTCATCCACCAACACTTGTGCATCCAATTCAAAAAAGGCGCTATCCACACCCAAATAGCCTTTGGCGTTTTTCTTTACATCTTCACTTAAGCCAGCCATTTCTGACTCTGCTAAAAATTCATCAATGCTATCCCACCCATCAAATGGGCGTTTTTCAATTAGCTGAATCGCATCACTACTGCTTAAGTTTGGTGAGAACATTGCCACCAAAATCGGAGCTTGCTCAACATCAATCGTATTCACGTTTAAACGCCAGTCATCACTTGGTAATGCACAGACCAACGGCTCCAATTTTTGGAAAATTTCACCACTCACCTGATAGACAGCCCGTAACTCGGAAGCATCTGCCATCCAACCATTTGATGCCAAATAGGAAGGCTTCATCGCTTCATATGTGCTGTCTTCAACCCCAGTAGTCGAACGGACAGAGTCATCAGCATCAATGTATTCCCAAGTAGAGTCTGCAATGATTTCTGCTTGATATGGCTCGACATCCAACTCTTCTAATAGGCGCTGCAATACATTCACTAAATATGGTCTTGTAATTTGCTGACCCGTTGGTTGCACACGACTCAATACATTTAGATTAAAGCACGCTTGCTTGTCTCTAATTCGTCCCGCCGCTTGACCATAATCTAACGGATAGACTTGCTCTTTTATCGCCCACGGTTGACTCATATTAATCGTGTCGGTGTCTTTATAACTTTGTTCGATACCCACTTTTGCTAGCGCCTCGACGCCAAGGCTGTACCAGTACGCTTGCTGGTAATTGATTTGATTAGCGCCTCGCTGAAACTGCAAGAACAAACGTTCCGACATGCTGGCGGCAACCGTCGCCATAATCGCCAGCAACATCAACACTATAATCAAAGCAACACCGCGCTGACGGTTAACCATTATTGCTGTCTCCTGAACTTTCCTTTTTCTGACTCAATGTGCCATCAGGAGTGAGATAAGTGCGGGCAATTTCTCCATAGTCTTTGAGAGTGAGAACAACAGAAACCGCTTTCGGCAGCGCTTTTTCTTCAGCCCACTCTTTTTTCCATTGCTTACCATCATAAAAACGCATATCAAATGACTCGACCTGCGTTAGCAATGGAGTAACAGTGCCTTGTTGCCCAACCGGCGTATCAGGATAGTGCCACCATACTCGCTGCAGTGTTTCTTCTTTTAAGCGATAGCCAACCTTGGTTACTTCTCCACGAGGGAACTGCTGCTGAGGGTTGTGCCAACCTAAACGGGCAAACATCAGTCCTTTGGTATCGGAGTCCAACAGGTAATCGGACCAAAAAATTAGCCGGCTAGAAGGCTCTTCACCATTAGTACGCGTTTGACGCATCGCCATTTGACGAAAATCGTTATCCATCATAACCATGGCACGCTGAATTTCGTTTAAGCGTTGGGTTCGTTCTTGTGATAGCGCATTGCTACGCTGTACTTGCGATACCACTTGGTACGCTGCGACACTTAAACTGGCAAAGATGGCAATCGATACCAACACTTCAATAAGTGTAAAACCTTTTACCCTTTGGCGCGTGTTTGCGCGGGGATGATTATTGCGCCACATAGCTTCGTACCGTTAATACAGGGCTCGCGCTTTTCTCTACCGAGACGCTCACATCAAATGCTTTCAGCAATGGCTGCGTCGTGGCGACTGGCGTGACTTTCCAGAACCAAGTGCGTCCTGCCAGCTCTTCTGTGCCGTTTTTCGCTTTGAGTTCTCCGGTATTCAACATCACATTTGCCATCTGATTATCCACAACCATGGCTGCAAACATTTTTTCTTCTAGATAACTGATTGTATTAATATGCTGGCTCACAGAGCGAATGACACTGATGGCAGCGGTAGCGAAAATTGCCAGTGCGACCAATACTTCCAGTAAGGTCATGCCTCTCGTCCGGCGATGACTCAAATTTGGGCGAGCTTGCTTAAAATTGCGCATTCTCATCCTCTTTCACTTCTTCGCCCGGAGCTAATAACAAAATTTGTCCACTTTCTTTGCCAATGACTCGCCAACCGTCATTAAAGGCATCACCATTTTGCGGAAAAAAAGACAGGGTAAATGGCGTGACTTCGGCGCTGGAAAAGATAAACACTTGCGGTGGCTGAATTTTCTTTTCGTCCTCTTCTTCTGCGAACATGTCTTCATCAAAAAGAGAACCTGGTTTGAATAAGCGCTCATCATTATCCCAAGCACCACCTCCGAGCTCGAGTTGTAGCGTAATATCTTCTTCTAGCTTGGTTTTGCTCGGAATCTGCTTTAATTTCAGAGGCTGCCAACCTTCTGAGGTTAAACTCAGTAGAGCGTAGGTCGATTTGGTATCATCCACTCGAACGCCAAAATCTTTACCGCTCAGCACCGCTTCTTCATTGAGCAGCTGTAAACGCTGAAAAAAGCTTTGAGCATACTGTTTGGAAAGATCTTTTTGGCTAGTCGGTAACGTCGAGATCACGGCCACAGCCGTAAGAGATAGCAAAACCAGCACCAATAGAATTTCTATCAATGTAAAACCGTTATGTTTT
>NZ_WXWS01000098.1:0-33626 GCF_009904715.1 Vibrio sp. V42_P2S4T144
CTAAACGTTAATTAAGTAATTGTTATAAAAAGAATTAAATCACAAATTGAATCCTATCCCCTGATACAAAATTCAGACTTATCAACTATAACATTTAACAATTGGATAATTTTCTGCCAATTTTTTTGTTATGATTCGCTCGCTTTTTCAAACGATTGGATTGAAAAAGGTGCCGTTTCCAAATAGGAAACTCCAGAAGTGATTTATGGTTATTTCCGGGTAAATAATGAATATAAGGAAGGGAAATTCATGGCATTTAACAAACTTCTCAAAGTAGGCGCTATCGCTGCAGCCGTAATGGGCGCAGGCGCAGTTAACGCTCAAGAGTTTATTACCATCGGTACTGGCTCTGTGACTGGTGTTTACTACCCAACTGGTGGTGCTATCTGTAAGTTGGTAAATAAAGGTCGTAAAGACCACAACATCCGTTGTTCAGTAGAATCGACTGGTGGCTCAATTTACAACGTTAACACTATCCGTGCAGGCGAATTAGATTTTGGTATCGTGCAATCGGATTGGCAGTACCACGGCTACAACGGTACGAGCAAGTTTGAAGAACAAGGCCCGTACAAGAAGCTACGCGCAATGTTCTCTCTTCATACAGAACCTTTCAACATCATTGCGCGTGCAGATTCAGGTATTGAAAACGTTGAAGACCTGAAAGGTAAGCGCGTAAACATCGGTAACCCAGGCTCTGGTGACCGTGCTACGATGGGCGTTGTCATGGAAGCAATGGGTTGGACAAACGACAGCTTCAAATTGGCGTCTGAGCTAAAAGGCTCTGAACGCTCTCAGGCACTTTGTGATAACAAAATTGACGCCTTCATTTACATGGTCGGCCACCCGAACGGTTCAATCAAAGAAGCAACCACATCATGTGATGCGAAGCTAGTTTCAGCAACAGGCCCTAAAATCGATAAAATTGTTGCCGACAACCCATACTACGCCTTTAGCTCAGTACCGGCTGGTATGTACCGCGGTACAGACAAAGACGTAAACAGCTTTGGTGTTGCAGCAACAATGGTAACGACCTCTGATGTTTCAGACGATGTCGCTTACAACGTGGCAAAAGCTGTGTTTGAAAACTTTGATACCTTCAAACGTCTACACCCTGCATTCGCAAACTTGAAGAAAGAAGATATGGTGAAAGCTGGTCTTTCTATTCCTCTTCACCCAGGTGCAGAAAAATACTACAAAGAAATGGGTCTAATTAAGTAATTTCCTCAGACTCTACATACAGGCAGGAAAGAATATTTTCTGCCTGTTTGAGCATACAGGTTGTAGCACGTTCTAACTGTATGCTTCATTCGCCAGTTTTCTTCTGAAAACTGCGAGCTCATACCCAAGAAAACTTAAACGCCGCCTAACAGAGTATCCAACAATCAACACTTTGAGTTCAGGCAGCAAAATACTCGAAAGCAAACTTCGCTCCATTCACTACACTGATAGAGGCGAAGTGTGGTTCTCGATAAAAATCAGACAGGACCATCAATAATAAGGAAAAAGTACATGGCGACGAATCAAGCTCCGTCACAAGATGTGCAAGAAATGGTGGCTCAGGCAGACACAGGTGCACGTAGCCCTTCGGGAATGCAAGGACGAATCCTTTGGTTTGTTCCTCTGTGTTGGTCACTATTTCAATTATGGTACGCATCCCCGTTACCATTTATTTTCAATTTTGGCGTACTAAACGACACGGAAGCGCGATCTATCCACCTTACTTTCGCGATCTTTTTGGCTTTCACTGCTTATCCAGCGATGAAGAATTCTCCTCGCGATCATATCCCTCTTGTTGATTGGATACTCGCGTTGGCTGGCAGCTTTTCAGCAGCCTATATATACCTTTTTTATACCGAGCTAGCAGGACGCTCAGGCGCACCGACAACGGTTGATATCGTTGTTGCTGTTATCGGTATGCTCCTCCTTTTAGAAGCAACACGCCGAGCACTTGGTCCACCATTAATGGTCGTGGCTGCTGTTTTCCTTACTTACACCTTTGCAGGCCCTTACATGCCTGACGTTATCGCGCACAAAGGGGCAAGCTTGAACAAGGCCATGTCTCACTTGTGGCTAACAACAGAAGGCGTATTTGGGGTTGCGCTAGGTGTTTCTACCTCTTTTGTCTTCTTGTTTGTATTGTTTGGAGCAATGCTGGAACGCGCTGGTGCTGGTGCTTACTTCATTAAAGTTGCCTTCTCGTTACTTGGCCATATGAAAGGTGGTCCAGCTAAAGCGGCCGTTGTTGCATCAGGTTTATCTGGTCTGGTTTCTGGTTCTTCAATCGCAAACGTAGTAACAACTGGCACCTTTACCATTCCACTGATGAAGCGTGTTGGCTTTCCCGGCACAAAAGCGGGTGCGGTAGAGGTAGCGGCTTCAACCAATGGTCAGTTAACACCGCCAATCATGGGTGCAGCAGCATTTTTGATGGTGGAATACGTCGGTATCTCCTACGTTGAGGTGATTAAAGCTGCCCTACTTCCAGCGCTAATCTCTTATATTGCTTTAATTTACATTGTTCACCTTGAAGCATGTAAAGCAGGCATGACAGGCCTTCCTCGTCGCCACAACCCAACACTAGTACAAAGTCTGCTGTCCTTTACTGGCACAATCTTAGGATTGTGTGTGATCAGCGCATTGGTTTACTACGGAGTGGGTTGGACAAAGGACGTCTTTGGTGATGCCGCGACACCAATTGTTACCGTCGCACTATTAATCGCGTACGTTGGGTTGGTGAAAGTCTCAGCAAATCACGTGCAAGATGGCGCAATTGAGATTGATGCAGAATTAACAGAAGTACCTGATCCTGGCCCAACCGTTAAGTCAGGCTTGCACTACCTACTCCCTATCGTCGTATTGGTTTGGTGTTTGACTGTCGAACGTTTCTCACCTGGCCTTTCGGCATTCTGGGCAACGGTGTTCATGATTTTCATTTTGCTTACTCAACGTCCGTTGATTGCACTGCTGTCAAAGCAAGGTGACATGCTTCAGCAAACCAAAGATGGCTTTGTCGATCTTGCCGAGAGCTTAGTTTCTGGTGCGCGTAATATGATTGGTATCGGCGTTGCAACCGCGGCAGCGGGCACCGTTGTTGGTGTTGTTACACTAACGGGTATCGGCCTAGTGATGACCGACTTCGTCGAGTTTATCTCTGGTGGCAGCATCATTCTTATGCTGCTCTTTACCGCCATCATTAGCTTGGTTCTGGGGATGGGTCTGCCAACAACGGCGAACTACATCGTGGTCTCTACGCTAATGGCGCCGGTTATTGTTACGCTCGGCGCAGCACATGGCTTAATTATTCCGTTGATAGCGGTGCACTTGTTCGTTTTCTACTTTGGTATTTTGGCCGACGATACCCCACCTGTAGGCCTTGCGGCTTTTGCAGCAGCAGCAATTGCGAAATCAGATCCAATTCGTACTGGTATCCAAGGTTTTACTTACGATATTCGAACCGCTATTTTGCCGTTCATGTTTGTGTTCAATACCCAGCTATTGTTAATGGGGATCGACTCTTGGTGGCATTTGGCACTCACGGTCATCTCATCGATCATTGCAATGCTGATTTTCTCTGCGGCAACTCAAGGGTGGTGGTTCACGCGTAACAAGTGGTGGGAAACAGTCCTATTATTAGTACTGACGTTTTCGTTTTTCCGTCCAGGTTTTTGGTGGGACATGCTGTACCCAGCGAAAGTTCTTTCTCCTGGCGTTGAGGTAGCTCAAATCACGGAAACACTAAATGTAGGAGAATCATTGGAGTTACGTGTTGCCGGTGAAAACCTTGAGGGCGACTACATTGAGAAAACGGTTCGTCTTCCATTCGAAGACAGTGCGACAACAGCAGACGCACGTATTTCATCTATGGGTCTGATGCTGACCGAAAGTGACAACAAAATGATTGTCGATATGGTTGAATTTGGTAGTCCAGCAGAGTCCGCAGGTATCGACTTTGATTGGGAAATCAAGTGGGTTATCCAGGATGCAGACCGTCCGATGAAAGAGTGGGTGTTTGTACCATGCTTAATGATTTTGCTGGTGCTTGCAATGAACCAAAAACGTCGTGCTCGTAAGGAACAATTGAGCGCATAACCGATTTGGCCCCGAGGATAAAGGGGCCTTAATGAGAGACATTGAATGTACAAACAAATTCTTGTTCCGGTTGATCTAAATGACCAAGGCTTTTCAGACCGAGCGGTTGAACTAGCGGTTTGGCAGGCAAAGCAAGCAAATGCTCAAATCCATCTTCTGACGGTACTACCTGGTATTCACATGTCGATGGTTGCCACATACTTTCCGAAAGATGCTGCGGCCAAAATGAAGCAAGACGTGAAGCAGCAACTAAAAACTTTCGCTAATGAGCATATTGCTGAAGATGTGGTTTACCAAGTGCATGTTGCTGAAGGCAAGGCCTACGCGACCATTCTTGATTATGCAGAACGTTTAGGCGCAGATCTCATCATTATGCCAAGTCACAAGCGCTCTAAAATCAATAAAGTAATGCTTGGCTCTGTCGCGAGTAAGGTTGTGGAATATTCTCCAATCAATGTGATGGTCGTAAAACCGCAAGGCTAAGTAAATACAGAAACGAAAAAGGACGCTAACATTAGCGTCCTTTTTATATTAAACAAGTAAGGGTTATGCCATCACTGGGTAATCGGTATAACCTTCTGCTCCACCCAAATAAAAGTGTTCTGGTTTCGCCTCATTAAGAGGTGCATTTTTCTTAAATCGCTCAACTAAATCTGGGTTTGCGATAAAGGGAACGCCAAATGCGACCACATCAACTTTGTTTTCTGCAATTGCTGTTGCCGCTTCTTGTGCACTGTAGCCCACGTTCGCCATTAAGTGACCTTTATAGTTTTCGCGTGCTGGCTTGAGAACATCTGCTTTTTGTACGCCTTTCAGATCCGCACGCATCACGTGCCAATAAGCAAGATCGAAAGAATTAAGTTGCTCTGCTAAGTAACGCACCAAGCCAACTGGATCACTGTCTTTCATGTCATTAAATCCATTTAGCGGAGATGTGCGCAGACCGACTCTTCCAGGTCCCCACACCTCAACGACTTCTTTCACTATCTCAAGTAAAAATCGAGCACGATTTTCAACCGAACCACCGTATTCATCGGTACGTAAATTTGAACCGTCACGAAGGAAGTTATCAATAAGATAACCATTGGCGCCATGTATCTCGACCCCATCAAAGCCTGCTTTCTTGGCGTTTTCTGCACCTTGTTTAAACGCCGCAACAATGGAAGCTATCTCATCCACTTCGAGTGCTCGTGGTACCGTATATGCTTGCTTACCCGAAGGGGTATGGACTAATTCATCACGAATGGCCAATGCGCTCGCCGCTACAGGTGTTTTTCCTTCATTCAGATCAGGATGACAAGCTCGTCCCGCATGCCAAATTTGCAGTACAATCTTACCGCCTCTCTCATGAACCGCATCCGTTACCTTTTTCCAAGCTGCGATTTGCTCTTCGTTGTAAATACCCGGCTCTGCCATGAAAGCAGACGTACCTTCCATCACCATGGTGCATTCAGCAATGATAAGTCCGGCACTCGCACGTTGAGCGTAGTATTCAACCATAAGGTCATTAGGAATATGGTCTGCGCCAGCACGAGCTCGCGTTAAAGGCGCCATAATGGCACGGTTATCTAATGCTAATTGACCGAGTTCGATAGGAGAAAATAAGTCTACAGAGTTGGACATGTTGTTTACCTCAAATGACAATAACTTGATGGCTAAGGATGAGGTGCCAGACTATAATCAGATTAATATTGAAACAATATGGATAATTGAAAGTGATTGTTCGCAATTTAGAAACAATTGACTTTAGAACGCTTTCTATCTTTGTCACAAGCTGTCGACTACTGAGCTTAACCAAGTGCGCGCTGGAGTTAAACCTACCAAAATCTACTGTTAGTAAAGCCATAACCAAACTCGAACAACACTTTGAAGCCAAACTCCTAGAGCGCACAACCCGAAAGTTAGTGATCACCGAAGCTGGCCAAATGGTTTTAGAGCGTGCTGCAAGCTTAGTTGAGGAATTCCACTCAATTGGCCATGACGTACAGGAGATGGAACAACAGATCCAAGGCCGGCTGCGTATTTCCGCGCCACCAGCGTTGGATGCGTATATGGCGGAACACATCTTTTTGCCATTTTTAAAACAATGGCCAAAAGTACAAATTGCGTTAGAAGCATCGAACGATTTTGTTGATCTGTTTTCACACGGCTTTGATATGGCAATTCGAGTCGGTCAGATAGTTGATGATCGATTGATCGCAAAAAAATTAGGCTATACCACTCGAGTCCTGGCTGCTAGCCCTGAGTATTTAGCTGAGTTCGGTGTACCTGAAACGCCAGAAGATCTGACAAAACACAACTGTTTGAGGTATCAATATGTTTCAGAAATAGGGCCTTGGACGCTGATCTCACACGATAATACCGTCAATGTTTCAATAACCAGTAACTTCTCAAGTACAACTGTAGAAGCAATATTGAAAGGCGCACTTAAAGGACTAGGCATCGCTAACTTACCTGTGCAAAACATGACGCAAGAGCTAGAAAGTGGCACCTTAGTCAGAGTGTTGCCGCAATGGCACACTGTACCAATGCCTATTTATTTAGTGTATCGTCCTGGAGCAAACCGCCCACGGCGCGTACAAGCAATGATTGACCATATCATGAGCTTAAGATCTCAATTTGAATTTGGCCCTAGGCATGGTTTGTGTTGCGGAGAAGCATAACCTAGCAACTATCAGGCACTAGCATGCGGCTCGGATAAATGCCGCAAGCTTCTCACTAGCATGCTGTTCACTCAATGCAGACATATCACCCGCGACTTCCACTTTACCATCCGCCACAAACACAAAGTGGCTGGCAATCGCTTTGGCATCGTTTAAATGGTGCGTGACCATCAATACGGTTATTCCCCGCTCTGCTGCGAGTTTTTTTACCAAGCTCAGCATCTCTTCACGCAACACCGGATCAAGCGCCGAGAACGGCTCATCCAACAGCCACATGGGATGAGGCTGAACAAAACAACGCGCTAAGGCAACACGTTGACGCTGGCCACCAGAAAGATGCTCTGGCAAACGGTCGAGGTACTCTGCAACACCAACTTGCTGCGCGGCTTGTTCAATCTGACGATTTTGGTCCACCGTGAGCTTTAGCCCCGGGTGTAAGCCCAAACCGATGTTGTCACGCACCGATAAGTGAGCAAACAAATTGTGCTCTTGGAACAACATAGAGAACGGACGCAGATAAGGCTCTTTACGCACAATGGACTCACCATCAACACAAATATCACCACGGTCAGGATGGATGAATCCTGCCACCAACGCCAGCAAGGTTGACTTCCCTGCCCCACTTGGTCCCATCAGCGATACAATCTGTCCTTGCTCAATCGTTAAGTCAAAACGAAACAGTTCACGTTGGTAGGTGTACTGCACATCATCCAACACTAACATTACGCTCTCTCCTTCGTTTTCAATACTTTCTCAATCAAGGCAAAACAGCCCACACTCAACAACAATAGGGTCACCGATACCACCGCAGCTGCGTCCATCTGATAACTGCCAAGCAACTGGAACAAATACAGAGGTAAGGTACGAAACTCTTGTCCGCCAAACAACGCAATAGCACTTAAATCGCCAATCGCAAACATAAAGCTGATCGCAAACGCATGTGCAAACGGCTTGCGTAGCGCCTGCCACTCCACCACTTTAAACCGTTGCCAGCCACGCATGCCTAAGCTGGCACATACATACTGATACTGTTGTTCAATGTGCAGCATTGGCTGCGCTAGCGTTTTGATCACGTAAGGCAAAGCCATCAAACCGTTCACCAAAATCACGACAAAAAATGCCAAGCTAAAAACATCGGTAAATGCGCGCAGTAGTAAGAATAAACCGGTGCTAATCACCAGACCTGGAGTCACCAAAATAACGGTGCCGATTAACTCAATCTGATCGGCTCGCGTGTTTTTGTACTGCAACCGCCAACGGCGACTGGTCAATAGTATGGACACCCCTGCAGCGACCGCAAGCGCGCTAGCGACACAGGCGACTTTGAGGGAGTTCAATAGCGCAGACCAAAAACGCTCATCGGTTAATACTGTCCAAACTTGTTGGTTGATGCCACTCAGTAACACCATCAATAACGGCGGTATTACCAGTAAAAAGGCACCTATAATCCAAAAGCTATCCCAAGCTTTTGACCACCCATGATCCTTCGTTAAATATTGCTGTACCGATGTGCTGCCAGCGCTTACTGAGACTGGCTTCGTCAACTTCTGTACGCCAATTGCTAACAAGCCACATAGTAGCATCTGCCACAGCGCCAATAACGCCCCAGCTTGTAAATCAAAATCAAACTTAATCGCTTGGTAAATGGCCAATTCAATGGTGGTGGATTTTGGCCCGCCCCCCAACGCCATTACAGTGGCAAAACTGGTAAAGCACAACATAAACACCAACCCACAAACGTGGGGAAGCTGCTGCCTTAAACGCGGCCATTCTACCCAGCGAAACTTATCCCAATGGCTCATCCCAAGATGCGCGCAAAGCTTATGCTGCTCGGCAGGAATAGACTCCAAGGCTTGCAGAAGCAATCGTGCCGCGTAAGGTAAATTAAAGAACACATGGGCGAGTAAAATGCCGTTCAAACCGTAAATAGAGAATGGCAGTTTAGTGTCGAAACTTTGCAACCACTGCGCCAACAAACCACTGTTGCCATAAATCGCTAACAGCCCAAAAACACCAACCAAAACCGGCAAAACCAGTGTCGATGCAAACAGCTTAAGCAGTAATGATTTACCAATAAATTGGCGACGCGAAAGTGCGTGCGCTACTGGAATGGCAAAGCCAACACTGAGCAATGTGGAAAGAAACGCTTGGTAGAAACTGAACTTGGTGACATGTTGATAGTACGGGTCGCCCCATACCACAGACACATCAAGTGAAGGGGCTTGAACAATCAAAGCACCTAGGGCAGAAATAACAAAGGTCGCGATGATCATCGCGACCCCTAAACCTATTTTTGGAACAGAATTCAAAGGTAAAACCTATCTCATTCAGATGAGGGTGGAAACGTCAGCTAAAACGTCAATGCGCTTTGCCATTCGCGAATCCAAGACTTACGCATTTTTGCCACTTCATCAGCACTAAAGCTCAACGACTTGCTTGGAACACTCAAAGTTTCAAAACCTTTAGGTAACTCAACGTCAGTGACTGGGTACATCCAGTTACCCGTTGGCATCGCCGATTGGAACTCATCACTTAAAATGAAACTCATAAATTGATCAGCAAGTTCTGAATTTTTTGCCCCTTTCACTTTGGCGGCGACTTCAACTTGCATGTAGTGGCCTTCAGCAAAACTCGCCGTAGCAAACTTCGAATCGTTTTCCGCAATTAAGTGGTACGCAGGTGAAGTGGTGTAAGAAAGCACTAAATCGGACTCACCATTGAGGAACATAGAATACGCCTCAGACCAACCTTTCGTGACCGTTACGGTTTTGCTCGCTAGCTTCTGCCACGCTTGCGTCACATCGTCGCCATAAATAGATTTAATCCATAGCATTAAGCCTTGGCCCGGCGTTGAAGTCCGCGGATCTTGGTAAATCACTTTCAGATCGTCGCGCGTTTCCACCAGCTCTTTCATGCTTTTCGGCGGATTAGCCAGTTTCTCTTTGTTGTACACAAACGCGAAGTAGCCGTAATCGTACGGTACAAACGTCGTGTCACTCCAACCGTTTGGTAACACTGTGTTAGCCGTATCCACATTGTGCTCGGCAAGCAGACCGGTTTTCTTCGCTTCTGCCATCAGATTGTTATCCAAACCTAACACGATGTCGGCTTTGCTATTACCGCCTTCAAGACGAAGACGATTCAGGATCGACACACCATCGTCTAATGCCACGAAGTTAACGTCACAGCCACATTTTGCTTCAAAAGCTTGCTCGATTTTAGGACCTGGGCCCCAATCTGCGGCAAAAGAGTCGTAGGTATAGATGGTTAATGTGTTTTCAGCGGCAAACGCTGAAGTAGAGGTGATTGCAGCTAGGGCAATCAGATTTAGAGTGGGTTTCACTGCTCGCTCTCCATGAGTATTTCAGAGAAATAAGTTGAGCGGCACAGGGTTTGAGGCGGCTATTAAGGACTTCCAATATCCAGACTCAATTCCTACGCCAGCATTATCTGGTTCAGGTAATACGGGTCCCTAGTTAAACACTTAGGTCTCAGCGCCCCAATGCATTGATTGACTCAATGCTAAATGGGTTTGCTCCCCGATGAGTTGGATGGATTGTAAAGGTATTTGAGTGGTTACACAATCAGCTCACGAACGCTGGTCATAACCCCAACGAGGCACCAAACCTTGCTCAATACCTAAGTGGTCGAGAATTCTCGCCACCATAAAATCCACTAAGTCTTCAATGCTCTTTGGCTGATGGTAGAAACCCGGAGCCGCTGGCATGATGGTGACGCCCATTTGCGATAGCTTGTGCATGTTCTCCAGATGTAGCGTTGAAAATGGCGTTTCGCGAACCACGAGCAACAGCTGCCCGCGCTCTTTCATTACTACATCAGCGGCCCGTTCGATCAAGTTGTCCGACATACCGTGTGCTATGGCCGCAACGCTTCCCGCAGAGCATGGGCAAACCACCATTTGCTTAGGTGCAGCAGAACCAGACGCAACCGGCGAGAACCAATCGTCTTTACCGCAAACGGTGATGTTATTTGGATTGCAGTTCAGGTGCTCTACCAATGCTTGCTGCGCCGCTTCTGGGCCACTTGGCAACTTAAGATTATGCTCGGTTGCCATCACAACACGAGCTGCCGAAGAAATCAGAACGTAGACATGATAATCCGCCGCAACCAAGCATTCTAAAAGACGAAGGCCGTAGGGAGCACCAGAAGCCCCCGTTAATGCCAACGTGATGGCTTTTTTGTGAGAGGGTTGTGTTTTGTTTTGCATATCAATCAGGCTTTTTGTTTTAACTGCTCAAGAAGTTTTCCGTGAATACCACCGAAGCCACCATTACTCATGACTAGAATTTGGTCACCTGCTCGCGCACGTTCGACGATCTTGGCTACAAAGTTATCTATATCCGCATCGACAAACGCTGGCTGTTTGCATTGGTCGGCAATGTCTTGCACAGACCACTCGATATTATCTGGCTGGAACAAGAAGACTTCATCTGCACTGTGTAGTGACTCTGCAAGTGTGTTTTTGTGTACACCACGCTTCATGGTGGCAGAACGCGGCTCTAACACAGCAAGGATGCGTTTTTCACCTACCTTGTTACGCAAACCACCGACAGTAAGTTCAATTGCCGTTGGGTGATGCGCAAAATCATCGTAAACCGTCACACCTTGTTCTTCACCTTTCAGCTCTAAACGGCGCTTGGTATTGATGAAACGCCCTAATGCCTGGCAAGCAAGATCCGGAGTGACTCCAACATGTCGTGCAGCAGCGATCGCCATCAGTGCATTATCCACATTGTGGTCACCCACCAAATTCCATTCGACGGTACCAACCTTCTCGCCTTGCAACGCAACGTCAAATTTTGAGCCATCAAGCACTAATTTGTGCGCTTGCCAGTCACCATTCTCACCAGAGAACTGTTTTTCAGTCCAGCAGCCACGCTCTAATACATCCGCTAACGCCTGATCTTTTCTCGGCGCTAAGATCAATCCATTGCCCGGTACAGTTCGCACTAAATGATGGAATTGGCGCTTGATCGCTTCTAGATCATCGAAGATATCAGCATGATCAAACTCAAGATTGTTCATGATTAAAGTGCGAGGATGGTAATGCACAAACTTAGAACGCTTATCGAAAAAAGCACTGTCATATTCGTCCGCTTCAACGACAAAAAACATACTTTCACCCAAACGAGCAGACACTCCGAAGTTACCGAGTACCCCACCGACTAAGAAACCCGGTTGATAACCACAATCTTCAAGTATCCAAGCAAGCATGCTCGACGTGGTCGTTTTCCCATGTGTACCCGATACCGCCAATACCCAACGATCATGCAGCAAAAACTCGTTGAGCCACTGCGGGCCAGAGGTGTAACGCATGTTAGTGTTGAGCACATGCTCGACACAAGGGTTGCCACGGCTCATCGCATTACCAATCACCACAAGATCTGGTTGAGGGTCGAGTTGAGACGGGTCAAAGCCTTCAATAATTTCAATACCTTGAGACTCAAGCAGTGTGCTCATTGGCGGATAAACGTTGGCATCAGAACCAGTGACTTTATGTCCTAATTGGCGCGCTAGAATCGCTGCGCCGCCCATAAATGTGCCACAGATACCCAAGATATGAATGTGCATAAACTAAACCTTGTAATGCGTTTTTTAATGCTTTCATTATCGCGATTACCGCCTGAAAAGCGAGTGACTTTAGCCTTCTTCTTGCAGTCCCTTTCACAAATATGACAAGGTTGAACACAGACTGTACAACCTCTTGCTTACTGATGAATCCCTCAAACAAGTCTACAAATAAATTGAGATCTCAAACAGTTACTTCATTACCATTAAAAAGATCTGCGACTTAAACTTACATCCAGCGCAATCGTTTAACATCCATAAAGAGATGCTCACTTGCGCACTACCCCCAATGAAATGAAAATGTAAGGATTAACCATGTCAGGACTGCGCACCCTAGGCGAGTTCATTGTCGAAAAACAAGCGGATTTCCCCCACGCTAGCGGTGATCTATCATCCCTTTTAGCCTCCATTCGTTTAGCTGCAAAAATCGTTAACCGCGAAATCAACGCAGCGGGTCTCGGTGATATCACTGGTGCTGTAGGCACGGAAAATGTCCAAGGTGAAGATCAGCAAAAGCTCGATGTTTACGCGAACGATAAGTTCAAAGCCGCGCTTGAAGCTCGTGATCAAGTGTGTGGCGTTGCCAGTGAAGAAGAAGACGAAGCAGTTGCGTTCAATAAAGAACTCAACCAAAACGCCAAATATGTAGTACTGATGGACCCACTTGATGGTTCTTCTAACATCGATGTGAACGTCTCTGTTGGTACTATCTTCTCGATTTACCGTCGTGTTTCTCCAATCGGTACTCCACCAACTGAAGAAGACTTCCTACAACCTGGTCACAAACAAGTGGCTGCGGGCTACGTAATTTACGGCTCCTCCACCATGTTGGTATACACAACAGGTAACGGCGTAAACGGCTTTACTTACGACCCATCTATCGGCAGCTTCTGTCTTTCTCATGAAAACATGATGATTCCTGATGATGGTAAGATCTACTCCATCAACGAAGGTAATTACATTCGTTTCCCTCAAGGGGTGAAGAAGTACATCAAGTACTGCCAAGAAAACGTGCCAGAAGACGGTCGCCCATACACTTCTCGCTACATTGGCTCGCTGGTTGCTGATTTCCACCGCAACCTACTGAAAGGCGGTATCTACCTTTACCCAAGCACACAAAGCCACCCACAAGGCAAGCTACGCCTGCTTTACGAATGTAACCCTATGGCATTCCTCATTGAGCAAGCTGGCGGCATTGCATCGGACGGCGTGAATCGCATTATGGACATCAAGCCTACTGAGTTGCACCAGCGTGTACCTTTCTTTGTGGGTTCGAAGAACATGGTTCGCAAAGTTGAAGAGTTCCTTGAACTGCACCGCGACGAAGAATAATTTCAGACCTTTGTCCAACGCGGCAGGTGTTTACCTGCCGCGTTTTTGTCGCTAAAGTGAAACGCGAATTTATCATCAGATGAAGCCGCTTTTGTGTGACTCATCGTTAATGAAAAGGAATATTCTAATGAGCTTAAACCATGTACCAGCAGGCAAGTCGCTGCCTGAAGATATCTATGTCGTTATCGAAATTCCTGCAAATGCAGATCCAATCAAGTACGAAGTAGATAAAGACTCTGGTGCTGTATTTGTCGACCGTTTCATGTCTGCACCAATGTTCTACCCATGCAACTATGGCTATGTGAACAATACCCTGTCTCTTGATGGCGACCCAGTCGACGTATTGGTACCAACACCATACCCACTCATGCCAGGTTCAGTCATTCGCTGCCGTCCTGTTGGCGTTTTGAAGATGACAGATGAATCGGGTGAAGATGCAAAAGTGTTTGCGGTTCCCCACTCAAAAATCTCGAAAGAGTACGAGCACATCCAAGATGTGGACGATATCCCAGAACTACTGAAAGCGCAGATCACGCAATTCTTTGAGCGTTACAAAGAGCTTGAAGCAGGCAAGTGGGTGAAAGTGGATGGTTGGGCAGATGTTGCTGCCGCCAAAGCTGAAATCCTAGAATCTTACGAGCGAGCTCAGAAAAAATAAGCATCACTGCTGATACAAAATTAAAAAGAGCTGCTCTAGGGCAGCTCTTTTGCTTTCATCTTACCTGTGTCAACTAGGTAGGTGCGCCTGCTGAAGACATTCGTCCAGCGTCGTAGTCATGT
Source organism: Vibrio sp. V42_P2S4T144 (assembly GCF_009904715.1). Classification (NCBI taxonomy): domain Bacteria; kingdom Pseudomonadati; phylum Pseudomonadota; class Gammaproteobacteria; order Vibrionales; family Vibrionaceae; genus Vibrio; species Vibrio sp. V42_P2S4T144. Next base: position 14,454 of record NZ_WXWS01000098.1, read on the forward strand.
TGAAAGAAGGGGTCAACATCATCACAAATGCCAAAATACGGCCGCCCGATAACACCGAGCATATAAGCACTTTGCTCGCAATACTCTTGCTTGCCTTGCTGGTAACCCGCTTGATAAGCCATTATCAGTTCTGCCGTCGCATGGTTAACATCATCCAGCTTCGCAATTCGCTCCTCAGATAACTCCCGTAATCCATCTAAAGCTGACTGCTTACCAAACACTTGCCAATCGGTCACATTATTCGAAGTCGGTAGTGTTGTTTGTGCGCATGCAGCAAGAAGCAACGCCATTGATCCAACTACGAATGTTTTCATCGTGACTCCTTAGTGTTTAGCTCGTTGCTATTGATAATGTCAGTATAGCTCACACCTTTTGACACCAATCTCCGGAAGCGATTTCTTCGGTTAATTGCTCAGTATCTTGATATAAGTAGATCCAAGCTTGGCCAAACGGCGTAACGATGCTCTCTCGGCGATATTCCACTGGCACATCTTCTAACCTATCTAGCTCGGATAAGGTTTCATCATCAATCAGATACACTTCACCTTGAATCGAGCGTTGCCCATCAGACAACGCTGGATAAGGGCCTAAGTCATACATTGCAAATTGAGCATCCGTTTCATGTAAACCAAGAAACTGCGCCGAGCGCAAATACTGATGGTTGTACTCTCCCTTGCGTAACGTGCCGTAGACAAAAATCAAATGCTGCATAACCACTCCTTAGTCATGACTGTGTATGCTTAGGTTAAAGCACTTTAATCGAACTCAAACTGATAGAGTAGGTCAACGGCGCTATCTACACCAGATACCGCTTCTAAATACAAGTCTTGCATCAATCGGTAACGCACAGTGAACTCACCTAGGGAGTTAAAGATGCCGACACCATATTTCACCTGCAAACCTGGCAGAATATAACCACTCACCGTCACTTGCGAATCATCGCCCGACCCAGCAGTGTCCAGCTGTAAATCTTGTACGCCAAAGGCTTCACCGATTTCACCAACCACACGACCACTCTTCGCCAAGCTTAAACCAATTAAGGTAGTCGTCATTGCATTACCACCGGCTTCACCATCAATATCTTGACCACGAAGTAGATAAGAAAGTGCATTGGCTTGGTTCATCGCGGGCTCTGAGAAAATTTCTATACTCGGATCAGATGCTGGGCCCGACACTTGTACCCCCGCAATGACATCATCTTGGGTATTGTCTGGATTACGAATCGCTTTGATAGACAAGTAAGGTTGGTCTGGTGGACCATTCATCAGAATCTTACCTTCTTTAATCAATAAGTCCTGACCAAACGAACGATAAGAACCATCGACAACATTCACTTCACCAACGATGAACGGACCTTTGTCTTTTTGTGTCACGTTTAGGTTCCCTTTCAACCCACCTTTTAAGCCAAAAGCGGCAAGTTGGAAGTCATCACCAATTTTAATGTTGATGTTCGTTTCCACATCAAACGGCATCGCAGCGACATCGTCCACTGGCTGCAAGTTTTTATCGAGAATAACGGTATCACTCGATACGCCTACTGCACTTGGTGGAAGCTCTTCGACGACAATTCTTCCCCATGGCAAATTAATATCACCCTCAATTTTCGCAAGCTGAGGAGTCACATCTATTGTCATGTCAGGCTCAACTTTGATTTTTACCATTGGGGGCAAATCAACATTGAGCTCTTTAGCAAATACACGCGCTTTAGTGCGCCAGTTCTGTAAGTCCTGCCAGTCGGCATCACCAGTAACGTTCAACTCACCATCCGGGGTTAAAATTCCGGCATCCAAGTCCGCTTGATGACCTTTAAAGTTGATGACGACCTGTCCTGAGTTTATATCTATCGGTGTGACTTCACCCTGTAGCTTCATCTGGTCAATCAAGAACTGGCCGTTCACCTTCGGATGCATGACGTCACCTGATATCGCTAGGTCAGTATTCATGTTTGCTTTAAACAAGCTGTACTCACCAATCAACGGTGCCAAGAAATCCAAGTGGAACGTAGATAGTGAAACCTTACCATCAATAGTGGGCTTTTCAGACGAGACATTCAGTAAAGAAACCTTACCAGACAAGTCACCGTTATCTTTCACATCAAATAGCCACTCGGCATCAAGCTTGTCTTTCGCTAATGCCGCTTTAAAGTTGAAGCTTTCCCAACCGACTTTAATTGGCTGTTCAAGCGCTTGTTCAACTTGGCCTTTTGGCATATTGACACTTAAGGTTACTTCAGGCTTTTTCTCTGGTGCCCATTTAGCAAAAGCCTGTGCATTAACCGAGCCTTGCAGCTTGGTTTCTGGCGGCAGGAATTGTTTGATTTGGTCAAAATCAAAATCATTGATGGCTAACTTCGCCTGGCCACTCTTACCGACACTAATGTCTTCGGTTAGACATACGCTCGACTCCGCTTGCAACCAACAATGCGCTTGAACGTTCGCGATCTGTTTGTCGATATTGACCTTCACCGCGGTCGATTTTTGCAACGCCCACGGGCCTTGTTGCGAGCTCAGCGTCAAGCGGCGCAGCGCCCCATCCCAAATCATTTCTGGTTTCTGCTGGAATGTCCCTTCAATTTCTAAACTGGTCGACACCAGGTCAGATACTACATCGAGCGTCAGTTGATGCAGTTTTTCATCCCCAGAGACTTCAAGGTCAGCACTATCAACTTTTATGTCGTCATAGATAATGTTGTTCGCAATAAGGCTTATATTCGCTTTTGGTGCTGGCAGAGGCTTCACATCGCCCTTTAAGGTGATCGTTTCTACGTTCGCCTGTTGCTGCCAGTTAATCTGATTTAAAGCGAGATCAAGATTGATGTCTGGTTCTTTCAAGCTACCACGTAGTGCGACTTTACCTTGCATCTTACCTGCAAGGTCCGGAACACTTTTCGCAAAATCAGGGAAGTTAACCTCAACATCCATCAGAATTTGCTTATCTATCTTACCCTTTGCACTGAGTTGGTTTGGACCATGAGAAAGCGCTAAACCCTGAGTGGTAAGTTGGATGTCTTCGCCTTTGCCGTTTTTATCAGACGCTTCAAGTTGCCCTTCAACATTCAGCGGGTAACCTCGCAAAATGCCGTCAATGTCTAACTTAGGCAAACTGACTTGCCAACCGCCTTGTTCTGTTAACGACCCCGAAGTCGAAAGATTACCGCTGATATCCCCTTCGGCTTCTTTCCACTGCAATCCTGGTTGAATGTTCTTCAGGTTTAAGTCAGCTTGCCAGTTGATTGGCGCGGCCCAATTGGCCATGACTTTCCCAGAGAGTTCGCCCCCTAAGGTTTTCACTACAAGGCTTTCGAGGTCAATTTGCTCTAACGTACCTTTGCCGTTTAGTGCGACATCAACAGCGGGAATATCTTTGCCCGAAGCTTTGGTTTCTAATGCGACTTCGTAGCCATCAAGTGAGCCTTTTGCCGCCAAGCTTGGTACAGAAACCTGGTAATCGCTTTGTCCAAATAGCGGCCATTGGGCCTGTACATTTTTAATCGCGACATCAAACGGTAACTGCGTTTTAAGCGGTTGAATATCACCTTTGATCTCCGCTTGTACAAGCTCAGAAAGCGTAGCATTTAGTGACAAATCACCAACCGAACCCGAGACCGAAAGCGACAGTTTTTGTCCCTTCGCATCCGCTTGCTTCACTAACGCGTCCAATTGCGCTTTGATAGGGTAATCAGAAGAAAGCGTCACTTGTGTGCTCAACTTGCCTTCCACTTCTGGCATGTCGAGCTCTAACGTTTTGACATCAACACGTTCACCGCCTGCTCTTGCAACCAAACCAAGATGATTGACGATCACTGGCGTTTCACCTGCCAGTTTGAAATTGTGAATATCAAGACGACGCGCTTCCACCGTCAGCGGAATCCATACTTCGGGTAACACAATATCTTGCGGCGTAGCATCGGCTTCTTTCGGCTCTTCAACAACCGCTTCAGGTTCAGCTTCACTTGGTGCTAAAGCCACATTAATGTCTTTCAACGCGGTAGGTGCGATCACCAAACGATCGCCTTGCATCGACAAAGCGGTCGAGAATGTTTGCCAATCAATTTGATTGCCCAGCACATTGACATTGATATCATTAAAGCGGACTTTATTAACAAAAATTGGCACTGGCGTACTGATAGAACGCAGTGGTGGTGTTTCCTCTTGCTCCTCGCTTGCTGGCGGTAGCTCTGGCATCTTAAAGTCAAGCCCCTGCAGTCTTAACTCATCGACACAGACCTTAGGGTCAAAGAAGCAGCGGAAGTTCACTGCCAAAGCTAAACGCTCGACTTTGGCGTCGATATTCAAAGACTCATCGACAAAACTGACGTTATGCAGTTCGAAGCGAGGAAACAATGAACCCTGCACTTTTTCAATCTGCAATTGTGGTAATGCTTTTTCAGCTCCCCACAAGGCAAATTTGAGGCCTGGGTGGGTAAACAAAACTGTCGCGACAATAATGATGAGCAACAGCAATAGACCAATCAAACTGAGCGACAGCCATTTGGTCCACTTAAACATCATTTTGATCATAGCTCAGGCCCCAATGAGAAGTGGATACGAAACTCTCGTTCTGGTTTTGCATCCAACCCCCATGCAAAATCAAAACTAACAGGGCCCACCGGAGACGCCCAGCGGATACCAACACCAGCACCTGATTTCCAATCTGGTGTTTCATTAAACGCATCACCAATATCGTAAAACGTTGCAGCCCACCAGTTTCCATAAACACGATATTGGTATTCTAATGTACTGCTAACAATGTATTTACCACCCGTCAAAGCACCACTCTCATCCACAGGTGAAATAGATTCATAGCCGTAACCACGAATATTATTGTCACCACCAGCGAAGAAACGCAGCGACGGTGATAGCTTTTCAAGTTCATCGGTAATATTCGCACCACCTTCTAAGCGGAACAAACCACGATGATTCTCTCCAATACCACGAATCCAAGAAGTCGAGCCAATTAAGCGGAGCACTCTAGTTTCAGAAAGCATAGCGGTATCACCATACTCAATAGTGATGCTTTGCTTGTCTCCCCACATTGGCATATTGCCCCCTCGAACCCTAGTCCGAGAAAATGTCGCACCTGGAAGTACGAAGTTGAATTCATCATCTTGTAAACCTTGCGTAAAGCTCTCGTACAAATGACGAACATAAACGGTATTATGCCAACCACCGTCTGCTAACCAATGACGCTCCACTGCAAGGTTAGACTCGATACTCTGCGTGTCACGGTTGTCTAGGTTTTTAAGCCCATATTGAACTTGATAATAATCGTTAGCGACATCTTCTAAAGGAATTTTGTAAGAAGCAGTCACGGTTTGCTCTGGCTTAGATAGGGATAAAGCGGTGTTGAAACTGTGTCCTCGGGAGCTCACCCAAGGTTTCTTCCACTTCAACGTCCCTCGAACGCCGACATCCGTTGAGTAACCAATACCCGTCTCGATCTGATTCTTGGAAGCAGGAGATAAAGACACTTTAATTGGCAAGTCTCGGCCATCATCAAGCCTATCCAATTCAGGCTCAACAAAAACTGAGGAAAACCACTCCGTATTTGATAGCTTCTGGTTAAACTCGCCCAGCTTCGAAACGTTGTATGGGTCCCCTTCTTTAAAAGGTTGTAATGATGCGACACGATCTTCCCAGATGTGGTTGCCAATAAAAGAAACGTCGCCAAAATTGAAACGTATTCCACTGCTGTAGTGCAAACGGACATTAGCTTCGTTCAGATCAGGGATAACCTCTAATCGACTTAGCGTAAACTCACCATTGAAGTAACCACGCTGAAGCGCCAAGTTACGAATGCCTGACTTAAGGCTGTCGTATTGGCCTTGATTCAAAACTTGACCAACTTTGAGCGGAGAGCGCTCAATAAGTTTTGCAAACTCTTCATCGTCCTTGGCCTCTCCAGTGATGACCACATCCATGACTTTCACTTTCACTGGCAAGCCCGGCTTGATGAGCACAATTAACTCATCATTCGCTTCAGGAATAGAGTATGAAATTTTTGCATGATAATACCCAAGCGCGTTAAGCGCTTCAGTGATACTTTGATCTAATCTCGCTTGAAAACGCAGAGAAGTGGAGTAATCCTTCTCTGGAATAGATGATAGATACGCACTGACATTCTCTTCTAAAGCGCCATCAATGCCTTTCAAAGTCAAAGAAACATCGGCATAGGCACCATGAGAAAAGGCAAACAGGCCAACAATGGTGGGGAGAGCTTTTTTTATCATGCTTTTATGGCTGAATGAGGTTAAGTAAACGTAAATAATGATAACGCCAATTAGATTCTAAGTCTGTAATATTAATAGGTTTAACGCGGTCTATGTCATCACAGCATCAGATACAGACGAAATGAAAAAGTTCGCAAATTTAAGACACGTATTGAAGGACAAATACCATGCTCAACAAACAAACATTGATCAGTATAGAAGATGCCTTGCCAGGTAGAGATCAACCAATGCAGATTGACGATCATCATTTTGTAAATAAATCTAACCTAAAGGCGCCTCTTGCGTCACACCAACAGCAGATTTTGCTCGGAATGGGCTGTTTTTGGGGCGCTGAGCGCGTATTTTGGCAACTCGACGGCGTTGTATCTACTTCGGTCGGTTACGCTGGGGGGTACACACCCAATCCCACGTATGAAGAGGTCTGTACAGGTAAAACGGGTCATACAGAAGTCGTACGAGTCGTTTTCGATGAACGCGTCATCTCATTAGAAAAGCTACTGGCTGTTTTTTGGGAAAAACACGACCCAACTCAGGGAATGCGTCAAGGTAACGACTTAGGTACTCAATATCGTTCTGCAATTTACACTTATTCGACGGGGCAACTCGAGAGCGCAGAGAAATCGAAACTCTTGTATCAGCAAGCACTGCAAGAAGAGCAACGCGCGAACATCACCACCGAAATACAACCAGCAGGTCCGTATTACTTTGCGGAAACCTACCACCAGCAATATTTGGCGAAAAACCCTGATGGTTACTGTGGCATCGGAGGAACGGGAGTTTGCTTCCCACCAAGCCTCCAAGGATAAACCTAACCAGCAACAAAAAGAGCGACCGATATGGTCGCTCTTTTCTAAATCTAAGTGGGTACCAAGCTAACTAAGCCGATAATGATGCTATCACTTGGTTGACTTCTTTAAAGATGGTGAGCCTTTTATGATCGTTGACGTCAGGTAGTAACACTTTGCCATTGTCGAACTGAAAACAGCCAACCCCAACAATAAAAAACTGACCTTTGAACAACGTTTTAACAAAACGGGCCACTTGTAATGGTCGATATACAGCAAACTCACGTAGCATAACTCACCTCAATTCCTTTGAGAAAACACGGATTGCTTATTTTTCCTCTGCAATCTTAATGCGCAATTTGCGACGGAACTCATTTTAGCAAATTCTAAATATAACGCAAGATTACACCACTCCATACGTTAAATAAATGTTACCAACGGTCCTACAAATTTCTAGGTTCTGGATATATACTGGAAGCTTCCAAACCTCGTACGGAATATAACAATATGAAAACTAAGACTCTCCTACCTCTACTACTGGCCTTAACGCCAAGCTTGACCTTTGCACACAACTTGTCAGTAGAAAAAAGCGTTCCTCCTGTCAATGTTGCCGCTTACGGCGAGATTGTTTTACAAGGCGAAGGCGTTGCATACCAACCCTGGGCAACTCAACATATGCAAGGCAAAGTTCGTGTTATTCAAGCCATCGCAGGCCGTAGCAGTTCAAAAGAGATGAATGCCCCTTTAATGTCGGCAATAACAGCGGCAAATTTTCCACAAGAAAGCTACCAGACGACGACTATCATCAACCAAGATGATGCAATTTGGGGGACAGGCTCTTTCGTGAAGTCTTCAGCTCAAGACAGCAAAAAAGAGTTTCCTTGGTCATCCATAGTTCTTGATGAAAATGGCGTAGTTGCTAATACTTGGGACCTGAAAGAAGAAAGCTCGGCCATTATTGTTCAAGACAAAACGGGCAAAGTTCTGTTTGTCAAAGAGGGCGCACTTGAGCAAGATGAGATAACAAAAGTCATTGAGCTTATTAAACAGAACATCTAGCTTCATTGAATGGCTCCTTGTTCCTGTTGTAAGGAGCTATATGAATTTGATTAGAAGCATGGGCAGTGATAACTCTGCTCTTTATAAGTGCGACACTTCCATCAGAGAGTATTACCAATATTTTTCGGCACGTATGTGTTGAGTTAAATTTTTCTGCTAGCCAACAAAAGAGTGAACTTTTATTCATTATGGGTGTTATATTATAACAGTCGGTAAGAGGAGCTCAGATGTACCACCACCAGCAAAAAATACTAAGATATTGGTATCGCACTGCTTTATTTTTCAGTGTTGCGTTGCTGATCGCTTGGAACTTTGCGGTTGTACTTCATCAAGTCGATCTGACGCCCGACCATCATACCCATCATCATTGCCAATTATTTTCTGGTGTTCAGCACGGTATAGCAAAGGTACAACCTACCCTCTCTACACCGACTTTTACGCGCACCCAGCATCATCATGTTTTTTTGCATCTCGTGTGCGGCGAAGAAGTTCTTGGCGCTGCTCGTGCCCCTCCTTATTTTGCTTAATTTCCAAACTATTCCACACTCAAAATTATTGAGTTCATTTCCGCACCTAGTGTGTCAGGAACAATAACTTAGTGAAACTCGAATCTGAGCAATACCGCCTTTGGTTAATGCCAGTAAAATTAGGAAAAATACAATGTCATCAAAACACGTTTTAGCCCTTGCTATTGGCCTCACTTTATCGACAGCAGCGAATGCAAACGAATACCGCCAGCATGGTGCTCATGTGCATGGTCACGTCGAGTTTAATATCGCCCAAGATGGCAAAGATCTGTTAGTAGAGATTACAGCTCCTGGAGCTGATGTTGTGGGTTTCGAACATGCTCCAGAAAACGCGCAACAAGAGCAAGCGCTTAAACAAGCCGTCGCTACACTCGAAGACAGCAACGCATTGTTCGCTATTAACTCACAAGCTGATTGTAATATTGAAGAAGCTTACGTGAGCCACAACCTAAGCGAAACTCATGAGGAACATGATCATAGTGAGCACGACCATGATGACCATGCACATCACGATCATGAAGGGCACGAACACCATGATCATAATGAACATCATGATAAACATGACCACCATGACGATCATGATGAGGCGCACGATCATGGCGGTCACGGTGAATTTTCGGTGCAATATCGCTTCAGTTGCGAACAAGTTAATCAGCTTAGCCAAATCCAAACCGATTGGTTTAACCAATTCCCAACTACAGAGTCCATCAGCGTCAATATATTCACTGATACCATGCAATCAGCAATTAAATTAAGCAAAGATAACACCCAAATCGTAATCAAATAACACGAGTGGCGTGTGAGTACCCACTTACACGCCACAGCTTTGGTGATTTAATATGACTGAAACCACACCAAATGTTGTCGAGCTAGAGGATGCCCAATTTTTCTGGCCCGGTTCAACCAACGCAACCATCCACATCCCTAAATTACACATTACACAAGGCGAGCATGTGTTTATCAAAGGTCCAAGTGGCTGCGGTAAATCGACCTTGCTCGCTTTGTTGACGGGGATTAACACATTAACTTCAGGCTCTCTATCTGTACTCGATACTGACCTTGCTAGTTTAAGTGCCAGTCAGAGAGACCGCTTTCGCGCCAATCATATTGGCTACATCTTTCAACAGTTCAATTTATTGCCGTACCTTAACGTACTTGAAAACGTATTATTGCCATGTCAGTTCAGTAAAATACGACGTGACCGTGCCCATTTAGGTGCCTCATCTAAAACGTTAGATGAACAGGCTCAGGCCCTACTAGAACGACTGCACTTGCCAAACGAGCTTCATACACGCCCTGTCTCTGAATTGAGTATTGGTCAACAACAACGTGTGGCTGCGGCTCGAGCTCTGATAGGACATCCAGAGTTAGTGATCGCTGACGAACCAACCTCAGCTTTAGACTATGACAATCGTAAAGCATTTATTGAGCTCCTTATGGAGCAAGCGAATCAAGCCAATGCCACACTGGTATTCGTTAGCCACGACCCAACACTCGAACCCTTATTCGATCGCACGCTCAATCTACCCGACATTAATCAAGTATCTAGCCTAGGAGCCATATCATGAGTGCTGTTGTAAAGCTCGCCTGGAAAAGCTTGATGAACCGCAAAGCGACGGCAATTCTAACCATCATGACCGTTGCGATTTCAGTGGTACTCCTCTTGGGCGTCGAGCGTATCCGAACTCAAGCCAAGGATAGCTTCGCCAATACAATTTCAGGCACAGACCTCATTATTGGTGGACGTTCTGGGCAAGTGAACCTATTGCTCTATTCTGTGTTTCGTATTGGTAATGCGACCAACAACATCGATTGGAAAAGCTACCAAGAGTTTGCCAATCATCGTTCAGTCGATTGGGCTATTCCAATCTCGCTTGGCGACTCGCATAAAGGCTTCCGAGTTATGGGAACCAATCACAGTTACTTTGAGCATTACAAGTTTGGAAGTAAGCAACCACTAACATTCAGCAAGGGTAGAGAATTCAATGGTTTATTTGAAACCGTGCTAGGTTCTGATGTCGCTAAACAACTTGGTTATGATATCGGTAGCGAAATCATCATTGCCCACGGCATTAGCGATGTTGGCTTTAGCCGTCATGACAATCTGCCATTTAAAGTTGTCGGTATCCTTGCACCTACAGGAACACCAGTCGACAAAACCGTCCATGTATCACTAGAAGCAATCGAAGCCATTCACGTCGGATGGGAAAGTGGTGCGCGTTTGGGCCCGACACCCAAGGCACAAGATCTCAAAAACAGAGACTTTCAGCCCAAACAAATTACCGCTATGCTCGTTGGTTTGAAATCTCGTATTCAAACTTTCGCTCTGCAAAGACAAATTAACACCTACCCCAAAGAGCCGCTCAGCGCCATTATGCCCGGCGTTGCGTTGCATGAGTTATGGGGAATGATGTCGGTTGCAGAGCAAGCCCTAATGGCAGTATCTGGTTTTGTCGTGATCGCAGGGTTGTTAGGTATGTTAAGCAGTCTATTAACTAGCCTACAGGAACGCCGCCGTGAAATGGCGATTTTGCGAGCCATGGGAGCAAGGCCTCGTCATGTTTTCTCACTATTAATTAGTGAAGCTAGCTTGCTCACTGCTGCTGGTATTATTACTGGCGTTACTGGGCTGTATGCCATTCTTACTATCGCGCAGCCGATCATCCAACAGCACTATGGAATACATCTCACCTTAAGCATCTTATCTACTTATGAGTGGATGCTATTAGGTTTCGTACAATGCGCTGGTATTGTGATTGGTTTCATTCCCGCACTCCGCGCCTACCGACAGTCACTGAGTGACGGAATGACAATAAGGATTTAATAAAATGTGGAAAAAAATACTCGCAAGTTGCTTGCTGGTCGTCGCATTCACAGCGCCTGTTATGGCCAGCGAAGAACCATTAAAGCTTGACTGGATTGACCTTGTTCCAGAAAAAGAGCGTAAATTGTTCGACAGTATAGGCATGCCCGCATCTGATCACAGTGGTGGCGCAGCCCAGCAGTCCAAGATTGGTAACGTTCGACCAGAACTGAACGGAAGCCAAGTTAAAATTCCGGGGTTTGTTATCCCACTTGAAGGTGATGCCGATACCGTCACCGAATTTTTATTGGTGCCATATTTTGGAGCTTGTATTCACGTGCCACCACCGCCTCCAAACCAGATAATTTACGTGAAGTTTCCGAAAGGCGCGCCTGTTCAAGAGTTGTGGGATGTTATATATGTGGTTGGAACGTTGAAAACCGAGACGATAAACCACGAACTGGCAGAAACGGCTTACGTTATTGAGGGATCAGAAATAGAAGCCTACGACGATATGTAATTTAAGTCGTCGATAAGCCTCGCTACACCTAAGGCGTCACACTGGCGCCTTTTTTAGCTTTGTGCTACACGATATAACGAGATAAATACGCTAATACGCCCACATAAATAACCAAAAGAAACGCTATCGACAGGTGCTTTTTGAGTTTACCTGCTTCTGAGAACTTCATAGCCCCTCCAAAATAACGATAACAATTTTAACAACTCATTATCATTTTGAATAGCCCTATTCGTTCAAAAACTGAGAACTCCTGTCTGGTCGCTTGGTCAGATAAGGTGTAAATTTAAACGTGCGAACCGCGCAGTTCTTGGTAGGAAAACGAATGGCAGACCCGACAAAGCAACCTGTTGTCATCGAACATCAGTCAGACACAAAAAAAAATACGCAACAAGAAAAGAAACAAGGCTACATAAAAGACAGTGCTAGTAAGGTAAAAACCATTGCCCAAATACACGGTCTTGACGCCTTACTGCAAACCGAACCGCCAGCCAAATCTGCGTTTGAAAGAGCCCAATTGCGAGAGCAAAGACGCCAAGAACAGCGACAAAAAAACTTAGAACAGATTTTAAAATTAGCGCACAGTTCATGCCGAGATGATACAGCGGGAGAGCCAGACCAAGATTGGTTGCATCGATTTTTTGAGATGGCTCAAGACATCCATAACAGCGCGATGCAAAAGCTATGGGCTCAAGTGATGAAGCGTGAAGTGACCAATCCGGGTTCAACATCCATGAAAGCGTTGAAAACCCTCAAAGATATGTCACCAAAGGAAGCACAAACTCTGCAAAGAGCCGCCTCTTTAGCGTGCAGTTTTGGAGGGGATCACAGCAGAAAACTGCTGATTGGTTACAAAGCGCAAGGAGGCATATTTAGCTTCGGCAAGCGAGACGTCGCCAACAGCCTAAATATGGGAAGTTTTCAACTGCCGTATTCAAGCTTGTTGCTCTTAATTGAATTAGGGCTGCTGCACAGTGCCGAACTTGAATCTGGCGAAATTAGTATCGAGACACCGTTGGTCCTCACCTACCAAGGTAAAAACTTGTCGCTGAACGTAAACAGTAAAGGTGTCCGCCTTTTATATTACCGCTTCACACCCACAGGCAATGAGCTCTGTACCTTGCTCGGAAACAAACCACATGCCGAATACTACGATCAAATGCTTGCACTGTTAAATCATAGATTTAGTGTCCATAGTGAAGCTAAAAGTACGGTTCATCATACTGTCTAGCCAGTTGGAGAAGCATTTGACCACCTATGATCCAAATACTTCTCCAGCCGCTCAAAGAGCTTTAGGTCACCTATGATCTAAATGCTTTTTTATCGGATCACACCGCGTTGTTTAAGATCGATTAAGCACAAATCCACCAACTCCTCGACACTCTTTTCTCCTGCGGGCAAATCGATTTCAGGGTTCTCTGGCGCTTGATATTCCGAATCAATACCAGTGAAATTAGGAATCTCTCCCGCACGGGCTTTACGGTATAAACCCTTAGGATCTCGACCTTCGCAAACCTCTAGAGATGCATTGACATACACTTCAATAAACTCGCCTTCTGGCAATAAATCGCGCACTAACTTCCGCTCTGCACGATGCGGTGAAATAAACGCCGACAGAACAATTAAACCCGCATCTGCCATCAACTTCGCCAGTTCACCAATGCGACGAATGTTCTCGCGACGGTCCTGTTCAGAAAAACCTAAATCGCTACACAAACCATGCCGTACATTGTCACCATCCAATAAATAGGTGTGGTAACCCAATGCTGCAAGGCGATTTTCCAACGCCCCTGCTACGGTTGATTTACCCGCTCCAGATAAACCAGTGAACCACAATACGGCAGGTTTTTGCTTCTTTAATTCAGCACGAAACTGTTTATCAACCGAATGCTGGTGCCAAACAATGTTTTCATCTTTTACCGTCGTTTCGGCAGTCATAACGTATCCTTGTAAATATCGGAATTAAAACGGGAAAAAGACCGGGATCAAAGTAAGTACTAATACAGAGTACACAATCGAAATTGGCACTCCAATTCTCACGTAGTCGGTCAATTTGTAATTTCCTACGCTGTACACCAGCAGGTTAGTTTGGTAACCGTAGGGAGAGATAAAGCTCGCACTCGCGCCGAACAAAACCGCCATGATGAATGGCATCGGATCCACGCCATAACCCACCGCCATGCTATAGCCGATAGGAAACGAAAGCGCAGCCGCGGCATTGTTTGTCACCAATTCAGTGAGTACCAATGTCATGATATAAGTCGCCACCAAGGCACCAAATACTCCCCAGCCATTAAACGCTTCAATAAACATCACTCCCATTCTTTCTGACAATCCAGAAGAGATCATCAGTTGAGCAATAGACAAAGCGGAACCGACAATCACGACGATATCGATCGGAAAACGGCGGCGCAGTTCTGAAATCTGCACAATACCAAACGCAATAAGCGCGATAAGGTACGCAGCTAGACCTTTAATAATCGGTACTAACTCTAATAGAGCGCATCCAATTACGGCTGCAAAGCCCAGTAATACAATGGAAGACTTATTCGTATCAAGCCGAGCGCTAGAGTCCAAGTCATGCACTAAAACAAACTCTTTACGATGAGCTCGGCGTTCAGACTCAAAACGCTTTCCTGGAACCAGAACTAACGTGTCTCCTGGCGCTAAGGCAATACTACCCAAGCCACCTTCTAGGCGTTCGTGGCCTCGGCGAATCGCCACAACAACGGCATCGAATCGGTCGCGGAATCGGCTCTCTTTGAGGGTTTTGTAGCAAAATGTCGCCGACGAGCTCACCACAACTTCGATAAAGTTTTGCCCATTTAAGTGCTGCTGACCAAACAACTTGAGGCCCGGAATTTCTTGCAGGGTCGCGACGCTCTCAACATCGCCACAAAATAACAGGCGGTCTTTTGCATTGAGCACAAAATCCGGTCCCACAGAAGAAACAGTAACACCATCGCGCACCACTTCTGCAAGAAACAGTTTGCGCAGCGCACGTAAATTATTCTCGCTGATCGTACGCCCAACTAACGGTGAGCCTGGCTCAACGCGAGACTCAAGAAAGTAAGGTAAATCTTCTTGGTTTTGATCATCATAATTCGGTAGCAAGTAGCTGAGCGGGATAAGAATCAGCATCCCTCCCACCAGCACAGCCAAACCTATCATCGTGGGTGTAAAAAAGCTCAGGCTCGGTAAGCCTGCGTCTTCGACAAAGCTGTTGATGATTAAGTTAGTCGACGTACCAATCAAAGTTAATGTGCCACCAAAAATGGCGGCGTAAGACAAGGGAATAAGTAATTTCGAAGGTGCATGCTGCTGATTACGCTTAATCGCCCCAATCAATGAGACAACCACAGCGGTATTATTCGTAAATGAAGAAAGCAAGGCGGTCGACACACCGAGCTTAGCAATCACGCTGCCTAACTGGCCCTCAGAGATACTTCGGCTCACCCAACTGATCAGCAGTGTTTTTTCTAGAGCACAGGATGCAAGAATCAATAGAACCAGGGTTAACAATGAAGAGTTGGTAAAATTGGATGCGATAGTGGCTGAATCCATCATCCCAGCCATGAATGCAATAAAAGCGGCACCCGCAAAGACATAACTAGGCTTAATTTTCGTGACAAGCAAGCAAGTGATAATGCCAAGCAAAATCGCTAACACAAACCCTTGTTCCCACATAGCCTTTCCTTACCAAATAGCCCTAAAGGGCACAACAACGACTCATTTATCCATGAATCACCGACAAACGAGCAAACAGACAAAAATCAGCGCAAGCGAAAAGAACATCAGAATGCTCGGTTTCTTGGGCTCCACCGAAGCATTCTGGTATTAGGAGAATACCTAACGACATTTCGCAATTCAGTTAGGTAGCGACACCCCAAGTACAACAGCAAACAGTGCCTGAAATTATCGTACTTGGGTAAGCCAGTTACTTTTTCAGAAACTGGCTGACGTCTTTTGCTTCCCAGTGTGGGAAGTGTTTACGGACAAGCGCATTAAGCTCAACTTCAAACGCAGAGATGCCCGTCAAATCGCGCTCAACCACGGCGAGGCTCTCTTTAACCATGCCAGCACCAACCGTCACGTTTGTCAGACGATCGATAATGATAAAGCCACCGGTATCTGCACAGTCTTGATAATTGTCCAGCGCGACTGACTCATTAAGAGACCATTCACACAAACCAATACCATTCAATGGCAGCTCTGCCGAGCTATGAGTCGAGAGATTATTAATGTCATATTGATGACGAATCGCTTCAACATGACCTACGGTTTTCTTACCTGCGATTTTGATGTCATAGTCACGACCCGGTTGCAGGGGGTGCTCTGTCATCCATACCACATCGGCAAGCAAATGGTTTGTGGTTTCCACTTGAGCATTATCTAGAACAATCAAATCGCCACGGCTAATATCGATCTCATCGCTTAGCGTCAGAGTGACAGCTAATCCGGCACGAGCTTCTTCGATATCACCATCAAAGGTCACAATACGAGCCACAGTTGACGTTTTACCCGATGGCAATGCTTTAATGGCATCACCGACTTTGATCGAACCAGAAGAAATGGTCCCCGCAAAACCACGGAAATCGAGGTTAGGACGATTAACGTATTGCACAGGGAAGCGGAATTCACCCGCGCCTTTTTCTTGATCCACATCGACCGTTTCAAGAAGCTCAAGCAATGATGGGCCTTTAAACCAAGTCAGGTTTTGGCCTTTATCCACCACATTGTCCCCTTCAAGCGCTGAGATCGGGATGATTTGAATATCAATATCCCCTGTCAGATTCTCAGAGAACTTCAGATACTCATCGCGGATCTCTTCAAAGCGCTCTTGGGAGTAATCCACTAAGTCCATCTTGTTGATCGCGACAACAAAGTGCTTCAAGCCCAACAGGTTGGAAATGAAAGAGTGACGACGAGTTTGATCGAGAATGCCCTTACGTGCATCAACCAGAATCACAGCTAAGTCACATGTCGATGCACCTGTAGCCATGTTACGTGTGTACTGCTCGTGTCCAGGAGTATCTGCAATGATGAATTTACGTTTCTGCGTCGAGAAATAGCGGTAAGCTACATCAATCGTGATCCCCTGCTCGCGCTCAGCTTGTAAGCCATCGACCAACAACGCAAGGTCAGGTTTTTCACCCGTGGTGCCCACACGTTGGCTGTCTGAATGCACTGCCGCTAGCTGATCTTCATAAATTTGTTTTGAGTCATGGAGTAAGCGACCGATTAATGTACTTTTACCGTCATCCACCGAGCCACAAGTCAAGAATCTAAGTAACGACTTGTACTGGTGTTGTGTTAAATAGCCTTCGATACCAAGCTCGGCTAATTGAGCTTCAACTGCACTGTTCATTATCTTTCCTTAGATCCTTTAGAAGTAACCTTGACGTTTCTTAAGCTCCATCGATCCTGACTGATCGTGGTCGATCGCTCGGCCTTGGCGCTCACTCGACGTTGCCACTAGCATCTCTTCAATAATGCCAGTTAAAGTGTTTGCTTCAGACTCGATGGCCCCGGTCAATGGATAACAACCAAGGGTACGGAAGCGCACACTCTTCTCTTCAATCACTTCACCCGGTTGAAGCTCCATACGATCATCATCAACCATGATCAGCATGCCATCGCGTTCAACAACTGGGCGTTTGTCCGCGAGGTAAAGCGGCACGATCTCGATGTTTTCTAAATAGATGTATTGCCAGATATCAAGCTCAGTCCAGTTAGACAGCGGGAATACACGAATGCTCTCACCCTTATTGACCTGGCCGTTGTACGTCTTCCATAGCTCAGGACGTTGGTTTTTAGGATCCCATGTATGGTTCTTATCGCGGAATGAATACACGCGCTCTTTCGCCCGTGATTTCTCTTCGTCGCGGCGCGCACCACCAAAGGCCGCATCAAAACCGTACTTGTTCAGCGCTTGTTTTAAGCCTTGAGTCTTCATGATGTCAGTGTGCTTAGAAGAACCATGAACAAACGGACTACAGCCCATGGCTAGACCTTCTGGATTCTTATGTACCAAAAGCTCAAAACCGTATTTGGCCGCGGTGCGATCACGAAATTCAATCATCTCGCGGAACTTCCAATCGGTGTCGACATGCAGCAATGGAAATGGAATCTTACCTGGGTAAAAAGCTTTACGCGCTAGGTGCAGCATCACTGATGAGTCTTTACCAATCGAATACATCATGACTGGGTTATCAAACTCAGCCGCAACTTCGCGGATAATATGGATACTCTCCGCTTCGAGTTGTTTAAGGTGAGTTAAACGTTGTTGGTCCATGTTTTGTATTTCCTTTTTAAGCTTGAAGGCGCATTACGTCTCTAATCTTTGGTCTGAAATTATATGGAGTTGGCAATAGCACTTTTGTTGAATTCAGTACTAGACAAAAACCAGTCTAACTTTTGAGACAGTCGCACTACCTCTCCGACAACAATCAAAGATGGCGATTGTGCTTCCTTCGATAAATCAGAGAGTTGGGAGAGTTCTCCCGTAAATACTTTTTGTTGAATCTGCGTGCCACGCTCAATAATGGCAATCGGAGTCGACGCTGAACGGCCATGCTTAATGAGTTGATTCTGAATATAGTGTGATTTCATCAGCCCCATGTAGATCACTAAAGTCTGATTCCCACGCGCCAACGTGGACCAATCCATCTCATCACTTTCTTCTTTCAAGTGGCCAGTCACAAAGATGGCCGATTGCGCATAATCACGATGAGTCAGTGGAATACCAGCATAAGCGGTTGCGCCAGCTGCTGCGGTAATGCCAGGGACAACTTGAAAACGAACGCCGGCATCAGCAAGCACTTCTAACTCTTCACCACCACGACCGAATACAAACGGATCCCCACCTTTAATGCGCACTACTTTGTAGCCCTGCTTGGCAAAATCCACCAAAAGCTGATTCGTCTTCTCCTGCGGCACACTGTGATGCCCAGCTCGCTTCCCAACGCACACCAAAATCGTATCGCTTGGAATCAATGCCATGATTTCTTCAGACACCAAGTAGTCGTACAAAACCACGTCAGCTTGCTGCAAGCAGTTCAGTGCTTTCACCGTCAGAAGTTCAGGATCGCCTGGTCCTGCACCTACTAAGGCGACTTCACTAGGCTGTAGCGATTGCTTTGCAAAACGAGTAACACCAGCGACTGGGTTGTCAGAAACTAACCGGGGCTTTGGTTTAGGAAAAGAAGTGACTGAATCGTTCGTTGCCATGTGCTTGCTCATCGTCCATTGAT